>JBILVZ010000013.1:0-31036 GCA_044370175.1 Methylococcaceae bacterium | reverse complement strand
GTAGAGGATTTTATTTCTCAAATTCGTATAGATCTCACCCTTGATTTGGAAAAATAAAACGACGACATGTGTTATAAAAAGTTTACAATGTGTTATGCAAGAAAAAGTGAATACTACTGAGAATCAAACGAATTTAACGAGAGATAAAATAGCAGTAGCACAGAAACTTCAGGAATTAGAGATACTTTTCCCTACTGAAAACTTGGATACTAGCAGAACACTGGTCCTAATCAGTGCAGTTACCTATCAAGGTGCGGACGGTGCCATTAAAGAGTATTTAGTACCTGTTGTATCAGGCATATTGGGGCAAACAGAGCCTACAAAATACTGTCTGGATGTTGTTATTGGGTTAGATAACTACGACCCTACTTTTTTGCTGCAAAAACTTCAAACATTCCCTTCTTTGCAAGTTATTATTCTAAAGCCAGATCAAGATATTCCTCCAGTAACTGATCAGACGAGTCGTGTAGTGATCTATGATCCGTATGACACCTACGAAGCTACCACGTACCAACAAAAACAAACTATACAGTCTCGGGGAAAAGTGGAAATGCTCAATCGTATTGCCCAACTTGTAGAGAGATCAGCTCAACAAGGATATGTATTGCCAAGTTCAACTGTCATGGCTGACCATGAAAGTCACTTCATCTCTCAGCCTAAGTTTGGATTGGCAACGGAACTAGGTCAATCACAAGTAGTACGATTAATTGAGCAATTTAAAAATTCAAATTTTACATTTTTAAGTGGCAGAACAGTTAATGTTACGTATCAGACTGATGCAGTTGATGGTAGAAATCATCAGCAAGTTCCTGATTTTACACAACCAGTTTCATTACACCATTTAATGGACAATCTCCTCCATGGTAATGGAAAAGGTGGGCTGCGAGGGCCTGGGTATGTGGCAAAAACACGTGAGTTACTAGCACTTATTGAAGTAATAGCCAAAAATCACCCTTCGATGAAAGGTGAAGACACTATGATAGAAATGTTGGCTAGTGCTTTGGGTTGGAAGATCGGTGTGGGAGAGGTCGGAGTTACCAATTTGAGCCCTGATATCTTTTCTATTGACGGTGACGGGACCCCCTCTTGGCTGCGTCAACTAGTGCGTTGGATGGAAGGAACACGAGGAATACAGGTCGCATATGCTGATTATTCAGATGCAGAACTGGAGTCTGTAAATAGAATGTTTGATAAATTAATAAAATTTCCTGCGATAGGAATAGCGATTATCTACTTGCTGAAATTAACTCTAGAATCATCTCCTCCTCATGAACGTGCACAACGTTTGCGTCATGCGATTACGCATATTTTAGGATATAGGAGAAACTCAAAAAGAATTATGAGCGCTAAACCTCATCCAACAGATGATCGAGATCTATCACCAACTTGGAAGCCACCGGTAAGTACATAGTAGTGAAATAAGTATTTGTGGAACTATATTTAGGAATGGCTTGGAAGTATCCTGGCATTTAGAACCGCAATATCGGCCCTATTTACAGGGAAATTTTACGTTTTACTAACCACCCTGTCTCGTTTGGTCGACCAAACGCACTTTGTTTCGAACCGCTGGTGGAGTGGCTGAGCATCTTAATATCTAATTTCTAACTAGATTTTTTCTACATCGTCTAAACATAGTTGTCTCCTTGAGAAAAACGATAGTTAAACAAAGCAGATTACTTACTTTTTTGTAAGTTTAAAAAGTATTTAGTTGTAAAGAGCTATACTAGAGCTTATTCCAGTATCTCAGTATGAGGCATATCAATTTTTACCTTCTAATCCGGTAGTAATTCAACTTTATGGTGGGACAAAAGCACAGACAATCAGCAACTCAATTTATTCAGACACGAAGATTTTGACATACTCTAAGCAGTTAGGTGCTTTATATCTCATCAGTTATGGTGGAGAGGGTGGTGGTGGTAGTGGAAGCATTTGGAGTGTTAACTCAGCTGGCAATAAAAAAGTACTGCATTCCTTTGGCACAGGCTGTGCGCCTGATCCTATTCATTTTGGAGGCATTGTAGCAGGCAAATTATGGTTTGCTCGGGTGGAAACAACTGGTGAGTCTATTCCTAGCTGTAATCGTCACATTCGATCACTGATTGCAGTTGATCTTGAAACACAAGCTAGTAATGAATATTCATTTCTCCCTACAGATAAGTTCAACTTATACAACTTAGAAGCTACGAAATATAGTTATAAAATCAAGGATAAACAGTATCTTGTACTAAGTACCGATGACTACCAGTACTATCTATTCGATCCTATTACCCAGACGGTTGGAGAAAAAATTGAAGACAGATCAAACTTATAATCTGTGCTAACATCAGCTGTAATAAACAGAATCTATGGTAGAAAAATCAAGTATAGACCCTCAAGATCCCTTAGAAGTTGATCAGACTGGCGATGACAGATTAGTAGTAGGCCCTGAGTTTGGTGAGCACTTAGAGTCAGTGGCAGCGGAAATAACAGCCGAAATGGATGCACCAACAGATGCTCATCTGAATGTTCAAGTACCTCCAGATTTTGCCATAGACACTCTTCTAGCTGATCCACTCTATGAACAAAGGTTTTATAATGAATCCTTAGATGCGAAGAATGAAGTTAAAGGATTATTCCTCCCTTTAAGAAGATCATTAATAGGTAAGACAAAAGAAATAGACTACAAGTCAGAGTCATTGTTTTTTCAGTTTTTTCATGAGTTTGGTTTGAGAATTCGGCGAGAATATGCCAAGGGAATTAGGAAAACACTCGGACCAACTGTTGGTCCTGCATTTTTGCGAGCCGTCAGTAAATGGGGTGATGGCAAAAGCAAGCGAGAGAAAGATCCTGAAGTACTCGGTTTAAAAAAGGCTGTCATGGAGTTTACCGGTTACCAAGCAGCTGAAGCTGATAAATTGCAACAGGTTAAACCACTTATGCGGGCTGAGACAGTGCGCAAGCTCATCGAGTTCAATCAGCAGTTCATCAATGACTTACTCGATCAATGTAATGACTGGCTAGATAGATGCAAAGAACCCCGCATCAACTTTGACGACGTGCTATGCTTTCGAGGTATGACCTTTGGCGAGGAGTTATTTGATAAACAACAAAGCGTCTTATACCAACCGCGGGAGTACCTGACTTCTTTCTCGGTAGCATCCTCGGTGGCGGATCAATTTGGCACTATGAAAGCTGAGGATGCTCCAGGTCAGTCTGTCATCGTTACCTACCCATTAATGGATGCCTTGAAACGTACCTTGTTTTTCACACCTCTTTGCCCTGGCATGACGGCATTCCAGTATGAGGTAGGCCTTGCACCGCCAGTCACAAAGTTATACGCTCATTATGCTGGATCGATTAATGGCGTTGATTACTACATGATGAGTCACATGAAGCACATGGAGATGGACTCACAGTTTGAAGGTCGGGGTCCTGCCAAAGATTAGTAGTTAATCAATTAAGTAGTTAACAACTCAGGCATCTTAGCCAGTAAAACTGCATACGCACTAATACTGGGAGCGTCGACCAATGTATTTTCCTTGATAGCTTGTTGCAGTTGTGATGGAGTAAAGCGAATGGTCTCCATACCTGCTTCGGTCAGTTCTAGTTTACGCTCGGACTGAGTTAACTCTGTTGCTAAGTACAAGTGAAAACCTTGATTACAGTAACCCGCTGCCTCGTAAAGAAACCCAATCTTGATCATCTTGCCTGCCACTAAACCGGTCTCTTCCTTAAGCTCATCATGTGCTAGTTTGAGGGGATCAATTTGACTGTTTTGCTCATTCTTGCCTTGTGGGAACTCGAGTAATAGTTGCTGAACTGGGTAATGATACTGCTGCACTAGGTAAAAGTGAGTTCCGTCAAAAGGGATAATTAGTGCAAAGTCATCTTTATGCACCACGCCGTAGATGCCTTGATGATTATTAGGAAACTCTACTTGGTCTTCTGTAACGGTCATCCAGGGGTTTTGATAGACTTGTTTGCTGGAGAGTTTTTTGATCATATAAGCGGCTGTATTAATTAATCAATCAAGTCTTTAGCTTTAAGATCATCAAAAATCATTTGATCAACAGGTCCTACAATATCTCTCTGAGCTGAGGTGTAGTACGCAATATCTTGAATCTCGGAGCTGGGTTTGAGTTGACCGACAAAATCTGCCTGGTAGCAAGTCATTCGCACTATGACGCCTGCTGCTTTCCCATGTGCCTGAGCCTCGAATGTGCCATAGTAGGTAATGCTATCGTTGATGAGCTCGACGTTTAACTCTTCCTTCACTTCACGACTTAAAGCTTCGATATCACTCTCACTACCTTCACGTTTGCCGCCGGGAACATAGTAAAAATCTTTGCCTGTGCTCAAAGCCATTAATATCTGACGATTATGAATGTAAATTAATGCCAGTTTATCGATTAGATTTTCGTTTGTTGTCATCTACTCTCTCAATGTCAGTATGTGTTAGCTGTAATTACAGATAACTATACTTTAAATGCTGCAGTATAGAAAGCATCCCAAGCTGCGGTAATTGCAGCTGCATCGAGCTCAAAGTCCTCGACTGACCACTCGCCAGTTTTAGCGTCTACGGTGATGGAAAAAGGTCGCAGATCGGTTCTACGTAAAAATGCCTGCAGATCATTGCCTACTGCACCAATCTTAACTCTCAAATCCGCCAGCATTTGAGTGACCTCACCGCTATCAACTGGTTCACCTGAGGCGAGAGTACTCAAAGCACCTAAAGCATATAGTTCATTTGGAAATGCGAAGGCCTCTGCAACGTATGGGCTGCGATCAAGTGTTTGTGCAGTAATAGCATCAACAAGTTGTCTCTCTTTTTCCCAATCATGCTGACCTTGCTCGTCTTCTTGGTATTGGAGTGGAAGATAAAATGCTGCTGCTCTCTGTACAGAGTATGTTTGATTGGGAAGTAATGTCGCTATTAAGTAATCACCCATTTGGCAAATACCATCTGTTACTGCCTGCAGTTGCTCCTGCTCTGTTGACTGTGGAGCTTCAACCAATGCTTGTCGTGGACTTGTTTCAACATGATGCATATATTCCTAATGTAATAATTATGTCGAGATTATATCACTCTTGAGAACGCATTATCATAACTGGCTATCCTGTAGATATAGTCTGTTTTTTTTCAAAATGTAAATCTATAATTTGAGGCGGTTCAATAGAGTAGTCAAAATATCTGATCCATATAGGACTAACTTTAAATAACGTTGCATCAGGATGAAATAAGAATTTTTCCGTACAGGGAGTATCTTTTTCGAGAAAAATTTGTGTGTGAACTTCTAGCTCATCTTCTTTTAACAGATGGGCTCTACCTTCATACTGTAGTGTTATATGTTTTTTAACATCCCAACCTATTACAAAAGCAACATGCTTATTTTTCATTATGTTTTCATATTTCCTCGTGTATCTGTATGTTTCAAAAATTAATTCGAAAGTATTCAATTCTGCAAAAGCTACGAGTGCTGACTCGGGTTTTTCAGAAGTAGTATCAACAGTAGAAATGACTGCTAGAGAGTTTGATTTTAAGAAATCTAAAACTGTTTGAATATCTATGGAGTATGCTGCCATGGTCATTGTGTCGGGGAGACAGGACTCGAACCTGCGACCTCACGCTCCCAAAGCGCGCATTCTAGCCAACTGAACTACTCCCCGAGTGTTAGTTTAACTTCGTTATTATACTCTAGCTGACTGAATTTGTAAGGTGGCGTTCAGCATACCAAACAAGTCCAACTCCAATGAGTGCAATCATAAGAGCTGTTATTTCAACTGAAGCCCATTGTTTACTTGTCTGCTCTCGTTTTGATGATTATCAGTCTCAACTGACATAGTGCCTCGAGAGGGACTCGAACCCACACAGCTTTTAAGGCTATCAGATTTTAAGTCTGACGCGTCTACCAATTCCGCCATCGAGGCTTGTCGCTGGATAAAACACTTGTGTACGTGCTCTCCTCACAACAGAGGCAATTATAACACTCTCTTTGCAAAAAGTAGTATATACTATTAAGTTTGCGGCAAGAAGCTGCGTATCCTTTACTAAAGGCCTATGAAATTTGATAAATCCAATAAAACACTGTTTTTTCTGAGTCTACTCATGTTGGTCAATGCACTTGCATACGGTACCATCATCCCTCTACTCTACCCCTTTGCCAAACAGTTTGGTCTCAGCGAGACAGGTCTGGGCTTGTTATTTGCGTCTTTTTCACTCTTTCAGTTTTTAGCTACCCCGATTATGGGGCGGCTCTCTGATCAATATGGTCGCCGTCCATTACTCTTACTCAGCATTTTTGGTACTGGTGTTTCACTGATTATGTTTGGATTCGCGCAAACGGTCTGGCAATTATTTTTAGCTCGGATCGTTGATGGTATCACTGGAGGTAATATCTCCGTAGCACAGGCGGTAATAGCCGATACCACTTCAGGTAAAGATCGCGCTCGAGCATTTGGTATGATTGGTGCTTCATTTGGCTTTGGCTTCCTCTTGGGGCCTGCCATTGGTGGGTTTTTGAGTTCCTACAGTTTGAGTGCTCCTTTCATTTTTTCAGGAATACTTGCATTTATTGCAACTATATTTGGGTACTTCTTTCTTGAGGAGAGTCTGCCTGAAAACATCAAAGTCCACGAGCGTACTGAGCCACTCTTTAATTTTGGGGAGATGATCCAGACTCTCCGTAAACCAGTGGTGGGAACACTCATTGGGATAAGTTTAATTGTTTCACTAGGCTTTAACTCATTTATTCTCGGTTCACAGTCATTTACCAATGATGTTTTGCACCTTAGTACTGTACAAATTGGGATTTACTTTACACTAACTGGCCTGATAAATATCTTAATGCAAGCTGTTGGGATCAAGTTTATTCTGCAAAAGCTCAAATCAAAAGTAGTGGTCGTAACTGCAAGTTTGGCAGTAGCTGCACTGGCAAGTGGAGCTGTCTTTTTCGCTACAGACTTTACGAGCTTTACCGTTCTGTCGTTCTTCTTTTTTATGGGTAGTACTCCACTTATGCCTTTGGTTTCAGGGCTTTTGTCCGAGTCGGTACATCCTGATGAACAAGGTGTCATTCTCGGGATAAATCAGTCATATGTCTCTGTAGGGCAAGTTTTTGGTCCACTAATGGCTGGTTTTGTAGCAAAATCATCCCATGCAAGCGTCTTTATCTTGTCTTGTGTGATTTTTGCAGTTGGCTTCGCAGTAATAACTGCCCACAAGCAGCAAATTGCAGGAATTGAAAAGACACAGTAGAATACAGGAATACTGCTGTGGTACATTTGGTACGATAGTTTAGGTCAGCAGAGTAAATACAGAGTGCGGGTGTAGCTCAACGGTCAGAGCTCCAGTTTTCCAAACTGGTGACGAGGGTTCGACTCCCTTCACCCGCTCCAAAATTATTCAGGACGGTTTTTAAAGATTTTCTTACTTTTTACCCAATACAGATACACTGCAGTAACAAATATGGCAGTCCCCCAGCTGAGCGGATGCCAATACTCTATATGAATATTGAGTAGACAGAGTGGTGTTGTAAATTCGTCCAGCCAAAGTCCCAATCCAATGCCAGTCAGGATTGCCCGTACTTTTGGGTAGCTGCGCAAGCTAAACCAAGCTCCACATAACAGTAGGATTCCGGTATATGAATGGTGCCAAGCATCTTGTTTCATGCCATCCATCCAACTCTCTTGCCAAAACAACCACAATGTAGCGCGACTCACTAGTATGGTCGTCAGTAGTGAAAGCAAATGTAGGTTACCAACAGTAAATAGTTTATTTTCGCTCATTACTCACTTTCAGGTCTTTTGAAGCTACCCTTCTAACACTAAGCTCCCCACATTTGTGAGGAGCTTAGGGGCAAAGACTCTAAATTAAAATCCACTTTACTCTGCTAAAGTACCAATCTTCATTGTTTGTAGTAAACTTTGGATATTTGTCATATTTTCCTGATGCTTTTCAACTGCTTTAATCATAGTAGTAGCATCTTTGCCACAAGCTTTGATGATCGCTGCTCCACCGGGGTGTTTAGCAACAAATTCTGTGACGTTATAAACACCACCATCAATAGTTGTCCAACAATCAGTAGCAGTGTTATGTACTGCTACTTCACTCATCATATAGGTTTTAGTTGCATCCATAGTGGTAGGAGAGCTTGTTGGATTAGTTGTGGCTGGTAGTGCACTTTCTGTAGGTGTTTGAGATGTCTCCTGAGGTTGGGGAGCAGGTTTTGCACTACATCCTGCTAAAAGTATGAGACTCCCAGTAAAAGCTACCAGTGTAACTGCAGTTTTTCGTAACATACGATCCTTTACTTGCTAAACTTCCTACGGCAAGTAAGTATACTAAAAATTTCTGGCAATTACAGGTAGTTTTTTTATTGAACGCCTTTGTGAATTTCTTCAGGAGTCAACTCGCGGTACGTAGTATCCTGCAGATCACTGAGTGAAAGGTGCCCAAACTTGATTCGCTCTAGTCTCACCACTTCGTAGCCAATCCGCTCAAACATACGACGCACTTGGCGATTATATCCTTGGTGGATTGTCACTTCCAAAACCGTTTCGTGCTCATTTTCTTCTAGTACTTCCATACGATCAGGTCGGGTGAATCCTTCCTTGAGCTTGACACCCTCGCGCATCATATTGAGTGCTTTATAGGTTGGAGTGCCTGCTACCGTTGCTCGGTAGGTTTTTGGTATTTTAAATTTTGGGTGGGTAGTTTTGTACGCAAAGTCGCCATCATTGGTCACTATCATCAGCCCTTCACTCTCATAGTCAAGTCGTCCGACGGGGTATAGTCGCTCTGGTGTCTTGGGGAGGAGGTCTAAAATAGTTCTTCGTCCGAGCTCATCTTGGGTTGTTGAAACATAGTTGCGAGGTTTATATACTAAAAAATAGCGTTTTGTTTCAGCAGTTTTGAGTCGCTTCCCCTGCACCAGTACCGTGTCTTTTTTTGTATCAATGCGTTGGCCAATATGTGCCACCTCTCCGTTCACTTTCACTTTGCCTTCAGCAATTAATTCCTCACTTTTGCGCCGTGAAGCCACCCCTGCATGGGCCATATAGGTTTGTAGTTTAAGAGATGACATATGCATGTATTATATGACAAATTTATGATAATAGTCTGGCAATATCGCCATTTTTGAGACTGACACACTGTGTTCCACGCGGTATAATTGCACAGAAAATAGCAGTATAAATCAGAAGAACGCAAAAAATTATGTCAATACATTCTAAAGCCTTTATGCGCGAGTGGATCAATGATGGAATCAGAGGTTACTTTAAGTTGCAGAAGTTTCGTGAGGTAGAAACTCCCCTGTTTGTCGCTAATCCAGACCCAGAGCCAACTATTGAACTCTTTCAAACAGTCCATGCAGCAAATAATTATTCAGTCACGGGTTACTTAAATGGTAGTCCAGAGTTTATGATGAAAAAACTGCTTGCGTCAGGCTCTGGCAATATTTTCCAAATCTGCAAGAGCTTTCGCAACGGTGAGCCTGTCAGTTCTCGCCATAACCCTGAGTTTACTATTCTGGAGTGGTATAGGGTCGAAGCAGACTATACAGACATAATGGCGGACTGTGAGGGATTATTTAGATTCCTCCACCAGTATGTTGATGCACTCAAGAAGAATAAACTAGCACATGCTTTTGATGTTGAGATACTGCCTGCCAGCGATCTCCAACTCCAGTTTAAGGGAAAGTCATATAACCTCAAAGGCACCTGGGAGCGTTTGAGTGTTCCTGAGGCATTTGAAAAATATGCAGGAATTTCTAAAGATGAACTGCTGAGTGAACCACTTTTACTCGCTAAAGTGAAGGAAAAGGGGTATGCAGTAGACAAAACAACAACCTATGATGATGCATTTTACCAGGTGATGCTTAATGAAATTGAACCTCATTTAGGCGCAGTCACCCCTACCTTTTTGTATGACTACCCTGCGAGCCAAGCAGCACTCTCCAAGAAAAAAGCAGAAGATCCTCGTCTTGCTGAACGGTTTGAACTATATATTGGTGGTTTAGAAATTGGTAATGCATTTTCAGAACTGGCTGATTGGCAAGAACAGCGAGAGCGATTTGAAAAGCAATTGAAGATCCGCCAAGAAAATGGACAAGCTGTCTGGGGTGTTGATGAACAGTTTATTACTGCCTTACAATCTGGCTTTCCACGCTGTGGTGGTATTGCAGTTGGAGTTGATCGTTTGGTAATGCTTTTTGCTGATGCAGCAGAAATATCGGAAGTATTATTTTTCCCGGCCGATCAAGTCTTCAAACTCAATTAAAAAGAGACTTGTGGGCAAGTGTATAGGTGTTGAAGACTACCATCTATCTATGTATGGATGAATGGCTGTAACAATTCTCAATTTATCAAATTGGGTTTATCAGGTACAATACGTCTGTTCCAGATTGAAAGGAAGTATGACAATTAATGGTGGCAATATTCGCAAAGGTATGTACCTTTTATTTAAAAATGAACCATACCAAGTTACCAAAACTGATTTTATGAGTCCTGGTAAAGGCTCTGCATTTATGCGCGTTAAGATGCGAAGCGTAAAAAGTGGCAACTCACAAGAGTTCACCTACAAATCTACAGAGTCAGTTGAAGAAATTGAGGTGATGAACATTGAGATGCAGTTCCTGTATGCTGATGATACTGAAGCAGTGTTTATGGATCAGCGTAGCTTTGAGCAAACGAGTGTCGCATTACCACTTATTGAGGAGGATCTCCCGCTCCTCACCCCTGAAGCAATGGTTTATGTTGTGCTCTATGAGGACAAAGCCATTGGCGTTCGGCTCCCACCAAAAGTTACATTGCAGGTCACCTATGCAGAAGATGCTGTGGCGGGAAATACAGTGGGCAATGCACGTAAGGAAGCTGAGCTTGAAACTGGCATGAAGCTCCTCGTGCCACTTTTTGTAAAGACTGGTGATAAGATCATCATAGATACGACAACCCACGAGTACGTTTCTCGGGCATAGTGCTTAATGATTCCTAGTTTTGTGAGTTTTTTATCCGTATAGTTTCGCAGTAGTAGTCATCAATATATATCTAAATATATCATATTGATATTAAGAATATCTTGCAGCATCAATACTATCAAGTCCAACTAGTAATTAGCAGTCAGTAATTATGACTGCTAATTCAGTTATATGGTCTAAAAGTGATCACTTTTGAAACTTAGCCACGTAGTTCACGTTCAATTTCAAGCAAGCGGTTATATTTAGCTACTCGCTCACCACGGGTTGGCCCAACTTTGATGAACTTTCCACCAACCGCTACTGCCAAATCAATCATTGCGGTGTCATTGGTTTCACCTCCACCACGATGTGAGGGAATGACTGACATGCCGTGTGTTTGTGCGAGCATGCAGGTAGCTACCGTCTCACTGAGACTGCCGATTTGATTGAGCTTAATTAAAATACTAGAAATGGCTTGTGAATCTATTGCTTTTTGCAAACGCTCAGCACTCGTCACAGTCAAATCATCACCTACTAATAGAACCTTGTGCTCATCACACATTCTTTTTGCTTCGCTCCAATTGTTCCAGTCATCTTCGTGCAGTGGATCTTCCAAAGTTACGATTGGATATTTGTTGAGCCAGCTCCTAAAATACTCAATCACTTCAGCGGATGAAAGTGCTCTATTTTCAATTTGCAACACATACTTACCTTCTCTAAAGAACTCGCTAGCAGCAGCATCTATCGAAAAACCAATATCACTGCCAGGAGTATAACCAGCTCGTTCAATTGCCTGGAGCATATATACAAAAGGCGCCTCATTGCTGCTAATGCCATTGGGGGCAAAAGCGCCCTCATTACCTACGTTGGTTGAAAGTTTATTTTCTTTAAGAATTTTCTCTAACGCGTGGTAACATTCAAGCAGTATTCGCATGCTTTCAGCACGTGTGCCCTGCTTTAGTACGCTAAAGCAGTATTCTTGCAGGTCTGTAGAGTTGTCAGCGTGTTTTCCTCCCTCAATAACTACTGCCATTGGTTGTGGTAACTGAGAAAAATCTACACCGGTTTGAAAATAATCACGAATATACAGATAGAGTGGCTTTTTGAGTGAAGCAGCTGCAGCACGTGCGCTAGCTAGTGAGACGGCTAAGATAGCATTGCCTCCCAATTTCGATTTTTGAGCAGTGCCATCTAGTTCAATCATCGTCTGGTCAATCAGTTTTTGATTGCTGGCATCCATACCAAGCAACTGTGGCGCGATATCTTGGTGGATGGTGCGAATGGCAGTAAGCATTCCCTTGCCATTGTAGCGAGTCGTATCCCCATCTACGAGCACTGCAGCCTCATGCGAGCCAGCTGAAGCGCCATACGGTACTGAAGCAACTCCCACACTACCATCATCAAGTGTCACTTGTGCTTCTACCGATGGGTACCCTCCTGAAGCAATAATTTCGTACGCGTGAATAGCTGAAATCTGCATAAAAACTCCTCATATTGTGTATAAGGGAAAATGCTGTCAGATACAAGGGTGGTTTACTGCAAAAGGTCTGAAGGTGAGTGTCGAGTGGAAGAACGCAGGTACAACTCAAAAACTCTTTTTAGGTAATGAAAGATGGTACTATCGGGGAAAACTTCGGCGCGTGGTGCTGTAATACTGAAGGTACGCCCTACTTCTCTCCCCCAGTCGTAAGGAAAACTCTTCCAGCTAGCATTCTCAAATGTGTCCCAGTTCACTTCGGCTTGAGCCATCGCAACAGTCGGGATAGCTTTAGTTTTGCGTACATGATCCCCGACCTTGTAGCTTTTGACTTCCCAGCTGATCGTAACAGTTTCAAAATCACCCTTTTGAGTACCTGTTTGGTCAAAAGTGGCAGGTACAGCTACGCAAAGGGTAGCGTCAGTGGGTTGTAGAGTGATTTTTGCAGTTTGCAGCCAAGTTTCTACGGCATCCCAGTCTTGAAGGGTCGTGGGCATAACTTGTTGGAGACTACAGACAAAAAGTGTAAACTCTTGCCAGTTACCAGCATCAATTTGTTTACGGTGATTGGCTTTTTCGCAGGAATGAACTACTAAGGCGATCAAGAGTAGTAGTATTCCAACGATAATTTTAGCAGCTTGCTCCGCAGTTTTTTGTTCTAGTATTTGTTCACGACTTCTGGGCATACGCACTCTCGAAGATGCTATATAATAGCACAGTTGCTTTTGTATATAATATAGGTGCGCGCCTATAGTTCAACGGATAGAACAGGGGCCTTCTAAGCCTCAAATCTGGGTTCGATTCCCGGTGGGCGCACAAAATGCACACGATAGACACGATTCTCTTGGTCTAAGAGTAACGATTATTGAGAAAATACGATATAATAGCAACCCGTGGTGGTATTAGCTCAGTTGGTTAGAGCGTCTCCCTGTGGAGGAGAAGGCCGCCGGTTCGAGTCCGGTATACCACCCAGTAGTGAGTACTTTCATTAATCAACATATGAAACTTGTACAAACTCAATCTCAAGACGGAATTTATTTCAAGGGATTACTTTCTGAGCCAGATTTAAGCACAAATAGAATAATAGTGCACATTCATGGGATGGCAGGAAGCCCAATCTTAAATGACTTTTATCAACAGATGCATGAGTACTACCCCAAAAATGGGTATGCATTTTTAGCTGGTGAGAATAGAGGAAGTGGAATATTGACAGATTTTGCATCAGTTGCAGGTGAATGCGTAGTTGGAAATGCATTTGAACGATTTGAAGATTCTGTATTAGATATTCAAGCATGGATAGACTTTGCAAATAAAATAGGTTATTCAGAAGTTTGGCTACAAGGACATAGCTTAGGTTGTTCTAAGATTGCGTACTACCATTCACAAAATTCTAAAACCAAGATAAACGGACTAATTTTAATCAGTCCGTCAGATATGCTTGGGCTAGTACATGAGCCGCAAAATTATCAGACTCATACACATATGCTGCAGGAGGCTGTAGATCTAATTGCTAGGAATCAAGGAGATCAACTTCTAACTCATAAATTATGGGGAGTATTATTACTATCTGCTCATACATATAGCAACTTTTTTAGTAAAGATGCCAAAACTGGAATATTTAATTTTTTTGATCAATCTCTTGGTTGGGATGTCGTTACTAAAATTGATGTTCCAGTGCTTGCAATGACTGGTACAGATGATGATGGAATCGTTCCGTGTATTAATCCTCAATCCGCAATGAATTTGCTTGAAAGAAAAATGTATCTATCAAATAAAATCAAGACTATTGTATATAAAAATGCTACACATGAATTTTATGGATTCGGAAATCAAATAGTAAAAGATGTTATTGCTTTTCTCTAACTAAACTTTTTTTGCTACACTACACACATAGCATAAGGAGAGAAAACGCATGCAAGCAAAGCTCACACTACTCATATTCTTGGCTACGATACTGGTGGGCTGTGCCCCAAGCCCAAAAACGAGTGAAAGCACTCCTGTTCCTGCAGCACCAAAAGAACAATCAGGTAGTGCCGCAGCAAGTGAGTTTGCAGAAGTTGCAGCTGCTATCAAACTTGGTCAGGCTGCTCGCTGCACGCTCACCAATACAGCAGAAAACCAAAGTATGGAGTACGTTATCAAGGGCAAAAAGATGAAGATGCACGCCTCAGCTATAGCAACAAGTATGCCTGAAACTTCGATGCTCACTGATGGTGAGTTTTTATATACCTGGACTGAAAAAGATAAAAAAGGCATGAAGATGCGAGTCCCTACTCCAGAAGAAACTAAGCAAATGAAAGATACCACCCACAAGCTCCCCGACTTTTCACAAGAATCAGAGAAGAAGCGATATGAAAACTTGGGGTATACGATCAACTGTGCACTTACAACAGCAGCAGATAGTGAGTTTATCCCACCAGCAGATGTTACGTTCACTGACTTGAGTGCAATGATGAAGCCTACTGAGTAACTCTCTTACAAAGTCGCACCGATATTATTCGAGTGGAGCAGTTCCATAGATCACAACTTCAGTGCCCAAATTTTCTTTGGATGCTTTGGTGTAGTTTTTATCACCAGTGACGGGGCCAGCCCAGTTGTAAATAAGTTCCGCTTCTTCTGTCTTCATATTAATACAACCATGACTCATGGGATGGCCAAAGTTGTCGTGCCAGTACGTGCCATGGATGCCAAAGCCACGGGCTGCAGGCACCTCATCATTGGCAAAAAACATCGTAAACGGTACATTAGGCAGGCTGTAGTATGTCCGCAGCTCTTTGCTGCCGCCAGACATATGTTTGTAACGAAATTTACTCCAGATACGAAAGGTACCGGTTGGTGTTCTTCCCCATTTTCCTGAAGAGATTAAGAATTCGTAGATCTTCTGATCACCTTCATAGGCTGACAGGCGTTGGTTGGTGAGATCTACTTCTATTCGTTTTTCGCCCGTTGTAGAACCTAATACGGCTGTTGGCTGGCTGCGAGCAGGTACCGGTGCAGAGACAACAGTTGCACCGTAGTACTCCCCTTGTGTTTGTGTAGCATCATAATTACCAGGAATAAAGGCAGTTGGATCAACTTCTGCTTGTGATTGCGCCACTAAGATACCGGTTTTTACGATCACCCCAATGGATAAGACAGCTAAAAAAGCAGTGAGAAAGTATAAAGCAACTTTGTGCATCTCCTCATTATGTGGCTAGAGTGTGCTATTGAGCAATATGCAGCTTTACTTCAATTGATATAAGCAACTATCAGGCTCTTCAGTACAGCCAAGGAGGGTGATGGATTGATTACTGACGAGCTGTTGTTTGATAGTTGCAGCAGTTTTTTGAAGCGCAACAGTGGTTGGATAGTTTGCTTGTGTTAGTTCTGCAAACTCAGCGTAGTGGACCACCAACAGCTCTACGCCAGCGGTACGGAGTAATCTCAGTGACTCTTCCTCTGGAAAATGCTGTGCATGAAGTAATATTTCTCCTTCTCGCGCTGGTGGGGTGATGCCGCTCACCCCATTATACAAAATTTTTTTATGATAGAGCTGATACCGCAGTCTCTGATTTTCTTGCCCCGCCAGTGCTCCCATACTCCATTGGTACAGTGGAAACTCAGCTACAATGTTCTGCTTGCTCTCTCGTACCCAAGTATATATCTCAGGAATATCGAGCGGTATGGGGTACAGATACTGTTGGCGCATCGTCAGGATAAACGTACCACCTACATAGAGTGCAACTATAGTCAGCGCGAGTACTTTTTTTGATCGGGTAAAGAGCTGGTTGATCGACCAACCAAGTGCCAGTGCCAAACCAAGGTTGAGTACAACTGCCCAGCGCGAAACCGAGCGAAAGGCTTGCAAGCCAGGAACAAGATAGTAAAAAACCGCATAGGGGAGCGGAATTGCTTGCTCAAAAATTTTTACTGTTTCGACTCCTACTTTGATAACCGGGCCAAGCATACATACTCCACCTACCATGATAATTGCAGCAATTACTTTTGGGGCTAGTACCTCGGTATCGTTTTTTCTGTCTGGCACTTTACTCCATGAAAGTGCAAAAACTGTGATGGCAAAAAGTATTTCAAGTGAAAGTAGTTTTTCGATTGGATAAGAAAAGTGTGCGGTGTCGCGTATGGTGCGCACTATCTGAAACTCTTGCGCAGTAACTACATACGGCAGGTAGTAATATATGAGTATGCTGCATGCAACTAAAAAAACTCCCCAACTATACGTATCATACCGTAGTTTTTTATAGGTTTTTGAAAAGACTACATATACAATGCTGCTAGTCAGAAAAAAGTATCCGGTCATCGGAGCGTTGAGGCCTTGCAGAAGGAAAGCTACACCCCAAATGGCAGCAAAATATTTTTTTTTGGTCTCAAGGTATGAAATAATCGCCCACAACCCCAGTGGCAAACCAAAAAGCAGGTAGTTATGTAAATGTGGAATAAATTGATACTGTGTGTAAGAAAAGGCAAAAACTGTGGCTGCAACGCAGCTCACGAGATACTTCCCCCAGAGTTTGTGTGCTAATAGAAACATACCCCAGAAGTTACCAATAGCTGCCAGTATCAGTAAGAGGTTGTACTGTAAGACAACATTTTCAGTAAAAAGTCTAATACCCAGCAGCAATACAGCACTTGTTAGAAATGGATCTGAATAGGTGGCGGTCTGCGTGTAGGGATAAAAAAACGGCCAGTTATACCAATCACCCTTTCCAATACTAGAATCGGCACTTTGGTGTGTGAGCCAAGTGATGAGTATGCCATCGTTAACGGAAGTGGTGTGTGTAGTACTTAGTGCAACTAATGGCCATAAGAATAACGCAAGGGTGAAACAAAAAAATAGTACAGATACAAACATCTGCTTGCGCATGCCTGCATGGTACCACTTCATGCAAATTTCGCTATGGCAATTTTCGCTGGGGAGGAGTATATTTCTGACTCAGTAATGAGTAATGAATGCGCTACTATGAAAGAAAATCTACAAACAATTCCACAAATGCCTCTCAACGAAACTGCTTGCCGATATTCTCAAGACAAGATCGAACGTTGGTCGTATGCTCAAGTTGTGTACCACATGGTAGTTTGCGCATCAGATCTTGCGCTGTACGAAAAACTTTCGGTAAGAAGAAAACAACTTACTCCACCTGAGTCATCTCAAGGCTAATTCGTATTGGAGGTAGTGTGGGTAGACTACTTTGCGAGTTTACGAACACTTTTTTTTGCAACTGCTACAGCTTTTTTAGCAAGTTTTTTACCTTGTGTTGTCACTTGGCTTTGTACCTTTGCTGGATTTTTCTTATATTCAGCTTCTAGTTTTTTTGCTTGAGCAACGGTCTTTTTGACCACTTTTTTTGCTTTGTCCCTATTCTTTTCATTTGAAAGAAATAAAGCAGCTGCACCAAGTGCAACTCCAGTCAGCAGTGTGCCGAGTAAAGATTTTTTTCCCATAATTCCTCCTGTATAGTTTAGGGCAGTTGAACTACATTGAGCGTATTGGTCATTCCGGGATCACGCCAGTGTGTGCCATGCACAATCAAAATTGTGTCGCCACTTTTTATTATGTTCAATTCCTTAATTTTGGCGGTTATTTCCTCTAAAGTCAACTGCCGATTAGCAAAATCAACCATAATCGGTTCAACCCCGTAGATGAGGCTCATCTGCTGGTACGCTTCTGGTGATGGTGTCAGTGCAAAAATTGGCAAAGGTTCTCTAAAGCGTGACAAGAGCTTTGCAGTGGTGCCAGTTTCTGTCAAACAAACAATTGCATTGATATGGAGTGGATTGGTAGGACGTTTTGAAGCAGCAATCAAACTCATTGCAGCATGGGTGATGCAGGTAGTGGGATCAATATCTTCAGTATAAATTTGTGGTGGGACCGCATGTTGCTCAGTGTACTGAGAAATTTGCGCTTGTGCAGCCACTGCCTTAACGGGATACTGTCCAATAGTAGTTTCGTCAGAGAGCATCACCGCATCTGTTCCATCATAGACAGCGTTCGAGACATCAGTCACTTCTGCTCGAGATGGCCGAGGTGATGTGACCATGCTTTGTAGCATTTGTGTGGCGGTGATAACTGGTTTTGCTAACTCCCGCGACTTTTGAATGATTAATTTTTGCCAGCGTGCTAACTCGTGGTACGGTACTTCCACACCCAGGTCACCACGTGCCACCATGACAGCATCTGCTGCTTGGATGATTTCATCAATGTTATCAATTGCAGATTGATTTTCAATTTTTGCAACAATTTTTGCAGTTAGTTTACGTTTAACCAGTTCTGCTCGTAAAATTTCGATATCTTCTTTATGGCGCACAAACGACAGTGCGACAAAATCTACCAAGTCATTGCGGGCGGCATCAATGTACAGAAGATCTTTTTCAATAAGTGAGGGCAGTTCAATCGTGACGCTGGGGGTATTGAGTGTCTTGCGCCGCTTAACTACAATTGGCTCTTGAGCACGCACCGTGATAGTTTTTTCTTCACGTTTTACAACTACAAACTCTCCCTTTCCATCATCAATCAAGATAGTATCTCCCTCTTTGAGGGCGTGTACCATCGGTTCGGGAACTAGGACTGCTTTTGCATCGCGCTTGGCAAACTCGCTGTCACAGGTAAAGTAAACGTTGTCTTCTGGTTTTGCTTCAAAACTTTCTGCTCCGTTGAGAAAGTCGGTCCGTATTTCAGGTCCTTGGAGATCAACCAAAACTGCCACAGGTTTACCCAGCTTGTGACCTACCCTACGTACCCGCTCCATCCGTTCAATGTGCCAAGCTGGCTCGTTGTGCTTAGTATTAAAACGGGCCACATTCATGCCAGCATGCACTAACTGCTCAAGCATCTCTTCTGATTCAGTGGCAGGTCCGATAGTCGCCACTATTTTGGTTCTTTTCTGCATGGGTCTGATTATCCCCTATCTGTATGATTCATTACAAGAGGAAAATACTGCCAGCTCGATTCTTGCAACTTTTTAAAATCTGGGGTACAGTGACACAGTCTAATGCAAAAAAATCTGTATGTGAAAGGTGACTATGGCAAGCGATCAAACAAAGATAAGCAATCAAGTAGCGGACGCAGACGTTGAGTCGGGTGAAGATCTGGCTATGGCAGCGCTTTCCCAAAGTAGTGCTGCTGGTGTGGCAGGTAGTAATGACGAAACGGAGCAATCAGACAAGTTAGCTGAAACATTAAATAGTTTGCAGAACTTGCTTGAGCGGTATGGAATTGAACTTGAAAACATCACCACACAAATTAAAGAAAAGCGCGAAAGTTTGAAGGGTGTTTTTGAAAATGACAGTGAGCTGGGTGCAGCTGAAGAAGAAGCAAAAATGTATGCACAGCAAGCTAAGACACGCAAAGCAGCACTACAAAGTAGTCCAGTAGCTGTTGGCTTAAAAAATCAGCTGGCAGAGCTTTCAAGTCAAAAAAAGGAAGTAGAAGAAACTATCAGCAATCACCTGCTCAACTACTACGGCATTACCCGCTCCAAGAGCTTTGATACCAGTGATGGTGATCAATGGGAATTTGATATCCGCGCTAAGGTTAAGACCCGCAAAAAATAGTTTTGGCTATTTTAATACTTTCTCTCTATTGAGATACAAAGCCGTTGAGCGAGCGTTACTGCAAGCTGAAATGAAGAATACTATTATAAATAGTGAGCTCACGAGGCAGGATTTGTACGGCTGCCGTGCGTTGTAAATTGACATGCAGTCAGTACAATGCAAAACAAAAAACCGCCCCTTGCGGAGCGGTTTCAAATTCAAACTTGATCAGCACTTTGTAGTGCCATATCTTTCAAAACCTATTGACTCAAACGATCTGCAATTTTTTGCAAGACAATTGGAGAAATATTCTTCATTCTCTTGAGTTTGCGAGAACGTTTCTGCAAACGGTTCTTAGCAATCTTTTTGACTGCGCGAACTTGAGAAGGTTTCTGATAGACAGCACGATCTTTGGCAATCTGCACGATATTACTCGCCATTACTGCTTTTTTGAATTTTTTGATGACGTCAAAGGTGCTTTCGCTACCTTGAGCCCTAATTACTATTGGCATGTCTGATCACCTCCTTCCCTGAGAGATGGATTATATCGCATTTGTGGTGTAATAGCAAAGAAGATCAACTGGTAGATCTTCTTTTGAGTAGCACTATTTGTTTGGCTGTTTTTTTAAAAAATATTTGTTAAATAAAAATTGAAAAAAGATAAATAGAATAATGAATATTGTTATGTATATTGGTACGCTTTGAAATGGATGCAATCCACACGCATAACTGGAAACACGTATGATCCCAATATCAGTTTGAACTGGTGGATACGCACAGTACATTTCTAGGTACTTAGCTTTAATAAATGCAATTAGTAGCTCAGAAGCAACCAAGCTGACTAGTGATGAAATTACTATAGAGATAATTTTCATATATTTTCTGTTACAGTTGCTGTATGTTCCCAACCACCCATGATGTGTAAATGCACATGGTGCACCATCTGCACCTGCTCTCCCACATTCATCAGCAGCTTGTAGTTACCACTAATGCCAAGTTTTTGAGCAATTTTTCGTGCAAGTTGCAAGTAGCGCGCATGGAATTTTTCATCTTCCAGTGCCACTTCTTCTAACGTTTTATAGGGTTTTTTAGGGATGAGTAGCACATGAATTGGCGCTAGTGGTTTAATGTCATCAATTGCGATAAACTCATCGTCTTCATACTGAATTATGGCAGGTATCTCACGATTAATTATGTGAGTAAAAATTGATGCATCAGGCATACTACCTCCTGTAAATAGATTGGATAAGAGCGACAACTTCTTGTAAATGTAGCGGGCTTGGGGTCTGATTGCGGTGCTTTTGTGAACCATTAATCAGCATCTTGCCACTGGGGTGATAGTACCAGGTCCCTTTTGTATCTTTTGCCAAGATCGCTTCATGTAGTTTTTCCAAAGTAACTGCTGCGTCTGGTCGAACTTTAATGCGAATATGTCCCAGTTTGGGGTCTTTTTTGACCACAAGGACATACCCTTTTTTTTGTGCCAATTTAATGGTGTCGTCGTTACTTGTTTCAACTGCAAGACCTGGTCCAAACGGAAGCTCAAACGGTTGTCCCTTTTGTTGAATTTCTTCTTGCGCAGAAAAGTGCTGTGTTAAGACTGCATAGGCGTAGTCTAAACACTGCAACCCAAAGTTCAGCTGTGCTTCATCATCATGTCGGTCCCCAAACTCACTCCCTCGGATCAGCTCGGTGAGCATAAAGCAGTAGCGAGTACTATCAGCTTCAGGCCAATGAATTTCGCCAAAGTGATCAATCTCGGTTGTAAAGGTGCTAATTTCTTGTAGTGCTACGTCACTTTTTAAATCTGGATGAACGGAGCAGACATAATCATAGGTCAGTGAGGTAGCACTCACGTGTTTTTTACCGCGATCAGGCTGGTGATGATCAAACTCCCCAAGTCCTGTATCGACATGTGTCACCTCGTGTGGCTCAACTCCCCGAGCTTGTACTTCGGCAACCGAAAGTGCGGTGCCTGGATTTACAAATGCGACTTTTGCTACTGCATACTGCTGTGCATCAAAGCGCTTGAGCATCCAGATAGCTCCGATTGCATCTAAATCTGGAGCGTGGTGTGTGACAAGTAGTTTGCGAATAGCCATGTGGTTAGTATACCAGCTAGTTGTTCAATTTTTATAGGGTGTTACTATAGCTGCATCCATAAAAAAACCCACCGCAACAGCCGTGGAGCTTTTTAAGGACTGCCAGGACAGTTGTAGTGGGTGTTCCTCACCGGAATGTATGAGTACTATAGCTCCTGACACAGAAAATACCCAGCAGAAAAAAGAGTTGAATGTGCAAGCTATAACTATAGCCCCTGATTCACTGAATTAAAACTATAAGCCTAGATATTTATAGCAACTTTTGCGTTTATGGAGCTACGCACCAGGTGTAGCGCAAGCGCCAGTAATACGTTATGTAGCTGATTCTAGGATCTTTCTATCTACTTCTAAAGATTGAAACTGCTCACGTTCAAACAACACCGCAATGATGGCATAGACTGCTATATCTTGCCAAGTTTCCTGAATTGATTCATTGGCGGGGCCTTGTTGGGTGATCAATAAATGTTTCAAACGCTCTACTTTTTCACTGACGCGCATGGCAATACCCAGCTCTTTGTTGGCCAAGATATTACCTTTGCCATAATCCTTATGCTTCTTTAAAAATAACTGCAGCAATTCTTCAGTAGTAGCACTAAAGGCGGTATCCAAGGTTTTGGGAGAGGGCTTTTGTTTTGGCATATACACTATAGTGTACTATAGTTGCTGTAAGCGATTGAAGACTTCCTCTTCGCTGATAACGATCGCTGTCTCACTTCTGCGCTCTTTCCACTCGACTTGGCCGTTGGTTTTGGCAGACACTACCAAGCGCACTGGACAACCAATGAGGTCGGCATCCGCAAATTTTATACCAGGAGAAATATCTCGCTCATCCCACAAGACATCAATCCCTTTATGCTGCAAAGCAGTGTACAACTCAGCAGCCTGCTCTTCTCCACCGCGCAGGGAAATCAGCTGGACGGTAAATGGTGCAACTTGTTTGGGCCAGATAATACCTTTTGCATCATGGAATTTCTCCACGATCACCCCCATCACGCGGCTGGTTCCAATGCCATAGGAGCCCATAAAAATGGGTCGTTCTTTTCCTTGTTCATCAATACAATGATAGTCGAAAGCATCGGGGAAACGACTTTGTAGGGGAAAGATATTGCCCACTTCGGCTGCTTTAAAGTACTCCATGACTTTGCCGGATTTTGGATTGAGGTCACCAGGTTGAGCTACTTTGACATCGTAAAATACTTCAGGCTTGGGTAGGTCTCGGCCCCAGTTTACATTGATGACGTGGATATTATCTTTGTTGCCCCCACACTCAAAGTTGACCATTTCTTCGAGCGCTTCATCTGCAATGATGCGCACCGTGTCTGCCAGATTTACAAGTCCTGCATAGCCAATAACTGCTCCAGTTACTTCTCTGACTACGGCAGGTGTGGCAAGTGCCAGTTTCTGACATCCTAAGATCTTCTTCACTTTGTCTTCATTGACCTCATACGTGCCCCGCACAGCCACAGCGACTACTTGATCGTCTGCCTGGTAAATGATGGTTTTGACACATTTTTCTGCTGGAACGTTTAAAAACGCAACAAGTGCATCCATACCGGTGATATGCTCACCATAGACTTCCTCCATAGGTTTTGTTTCAGTGTCCTGAGCCACTTGGAGAGCCTTACTCGGTGCCACTTCGCGGTTGTAGTAGGTATTGGTCGTTTCATCATAAAAAACTACATCTTCACCAGCCTCACAGCGCGTTTGGAACTCATGCGAGAAGTCTTTGGTAAAGTCCCCTCCTGAGGCAAGTGTCAGGTAGGTATCTGCTCCCAGACCAAGTGCTGCAAAGGTAGCAGTATAGACTTCCTTGGCTTTGTCATAGTATTTTTGAAAATCAGCTTGAGAAGTGTGGAAGCTGTACAAATCTTTCATGCGAAACTCTCTTCCGCGCATAATGCCTGATTTTGGCCGAGCTTCATTGCGGAACTTTGTCTGGATCTGGTAGACAGCAAAGGGGAAATCTTTGTAACTGGTGCGAAACTTCTGAGCAATAGGGGTAATCAGATCTTCATGGGTGCAGTTGAGGATATACTCTGCATCATTTTTGGCTTGTGAATTTTTGTTGGCTCCCGTTGCTTTAAAAAGTACATCAACTGTTTCAAGCCGACCGGTGGTTTCCCAGTTCCACTTGGGTGCAAGTGAGGGTAATAACATCTCAGCTCCAATTTCATCCATGTGTTTGCGGACGATGTTTTCAATCTTGGTGAGCACACGCAGCCCGAGTGGCAAAAAGGTGTAGACTCCTGCCATTGTCTGATCGACAAATCCTGCTTTGGCCAGCAGCGTGGCATTGGTAGAGTCAAACTCCTTGGTCGTTTTTTGGGTTTTGGTGAGAAGTTGTGAGTATTTCATAGATTTCCTTTACTGAGTATATTCCTAGGTAGTCCTTTACTTATTTTGCTACTAAAAAACCCTCACCAATCTTCTCAGCACTGCTGAAAAAACTGATGAGGGTTTTTGTGGGTTACAAAAACGGTACCACCTCACTTATGTTCAGGCGGTTTCTCGCCTGAACCTCAGAGACTGCATATGACAGTCTTGCAAGATGATCACGGCTTGCTGCCGGATGCGTTAGTACCTTATTTCTCTACAGTCATCAAGGATTTCCGCATCTACTCTATGACACAAGATTCTAGCTAGGAACTAGAACGAACCAACTCTGTGTAGTTCAGTAGTTACAATCATTATACGCAGCGTTTAGCTTTTTGTAAACTAAACGCTGCGGTTTTGAATGCAAGTGAGAGTAGTTACTCTTTGTGAGGAATCACAAAAGGAGTGATTTGTTGGGTGTATGCAGATCTGCTACTTACCGTATCCCAAACACTGGCGCTCATGAAGTTGGAAAGCGTTACATCACTTTCATTGGCTTCAGGACGTTTTACAACGTAGTCAACATAGCCCTGTGCTCTGTCATTGGCTTGGCCGAATGGCTGCAGCTTGCTTGGAGCTTTAGTGACATGGCTACACTCAATATCAAAGGTACCTGGGTAGATTAAACAACCATTGTAGGTAACTAAGTTTGGATCGCGAGTGAGTTGTTCAGTGACAAAACTATCAATGATACGAGGCTTGAAGATGGATGGATACCATGTCCAACCTGTCATCAAGTTACTGACTTGTGCATCAACTGGTACATTACTTTTATTTACGATCTCAAACACCATTCTCACGAAGTAGTAGTTGGCAGGGTCAGCCTCATAGGGGCGGCGTATGACTGCTTCTTGGTAAAAATCTATCTCAACCTTTGGTGCAGGCGTTGGCACTGGGGTTGGCGTGGGCATTAGAGTAGGTGTTGGTGTCGGTACTGGAGTTGCGGTAGGTACAGGGGTTGGCGTTGGAGTGGGCACTGGAGTTGGTGTAGGTGTTGGAACAACTACAAGTCGACTTCCCATTCTGACCTGCTCTACAATATTGCCTTCTTCAAACGATGTAGCATAACAAGCCTTACCAGGAAAATGTGGATAGACACTATTAGGGAACGTACTCTGCCCATTAGTAGGTAGGTGTTCACAGAAATAATAGGTGGTGTTTGGAATCAAAATACGCCCAGTTGAAACTATGCCAGTTTCGCTGCTTGTAGTATTTAAAATAGTAGCGCCATTTGCGTCGTAGAGAGTAACAGGACGATTGGCGATGCGTGACTCGCCCCTATTGATCAAACCATTTCCATTAGTATCATTGAATAAAATCATACTGATTGCAGAGTTTCTAACGACGGTAAACGTGCAGGTACCTGTCTGAGATTGCCCAAGGGTAAAATACACACTCTGCATTCTCGTATCTGATGTATCTGGAGCTTCAGTGATACGAACATTTGAGGTACAGGTAATATCTTTAATACTCCACGTTACTAACTTCTCTGGAAGTTGAAGCGCGACACCGGCAACAGTATTCGCTTTGATAGTGAAAGTTGTACTATTCGTATATTGATCACCATCATCGGTTGTACCAGTATCATCTAGGATGAAAGTAGGTTTAGTAGAAAGTGTAGAACTAGGTGAAAATCTTACGTTAAGTGGACTATCAGGTTGCGTATCTAACTGAATTTTAATAGAGCTACTCTCTGTTGCAGTCTGAGTTTGTGCAAAGACAGTTTGAGATCCAAGAACGTATGCACATCCTAGGATAATGAGTAGAAAAAACTTTTTATACAGGTTTTTCATAATTCTTTATTTTCTCCCCGAAGGGGTTAATAAAACGACATTATTATACACATTAGATGCGTGAATGTTAAGTTGTTGCTGGGAGTCATTGCAGTAAATTGTCGTTTTCACTCCCATTCCTGGATGTATCGAGCCTTATTCAGTTATTTCCCAGTAGCATATGTATAATAGATATGTATAATACCACATCTTGCTAATTTTTAAGCAAGAATATTTTGTATACATTCAAATAGTTTTACGACTAACAGATATATATAAATTACTGTACAGATACTTCTGCGGCCCTGATTTATTCAGCCTCCGCGCAAGATCAGTACATCGCCATCTCACGATGGCAGCTCTTTCACAAGTTAAGATGGAACATATATAAACTCAGCACTGATGTCAGAGACGAATTTATGGATTAGACAGCTGATCCATGAGTTAGTCTCTGACTAGTTTTTCCAGGCTAAACACCTGGGGAGATGAAAAAGGTCTGAGTCATCCTCAACGGATGTTGAGGATGAGATAAAAAAAACATTCAAATCTCATGGCACGAAATGTGCCTAGCACTTAGGAGGTGCGCGTTTTAATTCTCACTTGATCACGGTGCTCTGCACCGGCCGCGTTGTCAAATTTTGAAAACCGTTTTTTTTCTCGTCCACCGTTCTTCCGTAGGCTGCAAGGCTGTACGAGGAGTGGTGGACCAAACAGGAGTTAACTCTATGTTTAGTTCTAAGTCACAGTGGCCTCACTGGGTTACGCTGCTTGCCATCCTGATTGGGCTGTTACAACAACCCACTGCAGTCTTGGCAGAGGCGATGACTACAGGTGACACCGTAATCACACAAACCGGCAACACGAACGAAGTGATTGTGGTTGCTACCGACTACGCCGGCCCATCAGGGGATGGTGATGTGGGGAGTCCGCTTGGGAAGTCTGGTTGGGACATCGAAGTCCTAACCGCAACTATTACCAGCGACTTTCAACTTTCTCTACAGGTTCGCAATGAATGCATCATCGGGGATGCCGACTGCAATGGCGTCCCTGGCGGACAGCCCGGAGCGACTTCACAAGGGCTTGTGGACCTCGGGGGGGAAGATGTTGGTTTTACAGCGCCTGGGTCAACGGCAAGTTTTGCCTTCGCGATCGGCGCTAGTAGCACACGCCCAGACTATATCTGTGGGGCACCCGCTATCGCAGAGTCTAACAAAACGATCCGCTGCTCACCCGCACTGGCCGGGGCCCAGTTTACTCAGCCGCACTTAGGGTTTGGTACAACTGAGGTTCCCTGGACCTACAAGCTTCACATTGATGGCCGTCTGGCAAAAATGAGCACAAACCTGTCTGCGATCTACCCGAACGGTGTACCAGTTTTGTATGTGAGCTATTACAACGGCTCACAACAGGACCAGGGTATCGGGGAGGACACCCTCCCCAATACCGTTAACTCTGGTGGTCGCATCCAGATCCCAGTGCCGGCTAAGGTCGGTGACCGGGTCTGGGACGATCTCAATGGCAATGGCATCCAGGACTCAGGCGAAAAGGGGATCAAAGGCGTGGGCGTGACGATCACCAGTGGCTCGACCGCCGTCATTACGACGACCACTGACTCCAACGGTAACTACAGCGCTATGGTCCCAAGCGGCTCGGTGTGTGTCGACTTCGTGAAGCCAAACGGCTACGTGGAGTCTCCACCTCTCCAGAGCGACTATCTCAATGATTCGAACGGCGCTCATAGTTGCAGCGCGGTAGCTCCAGGCCAGACTGACTTTTCCTATGATTACGGATTGTATAAGCCCGCTGTCTTGGGAGATTTGGTCTGGTATGATGCCGACCGCGACGGAATCCAAGATCCCAGTGAATCAGGCGTGCCGGGCGTGCAAATGACTTTACGCCACTGCACGGGAGCACTGATTGCTCAGACGCCTACCGACGCCAACGGCATCTACACCTTTACCAACCTGATCCCTGGCGGTTACGTGGTCGTTGTAGACACTCAGTACACCCTCACTCAAGTTGACCAAGGGAGTGATGACGCGGTAGACAGTGATTTCGATGCTGTGAACAACCAAAGCACATGCACAGAGCTTGCGCCAGGTGAGGTAAACCGCAAGATTGACACCGGAGTACTACTGAAGACCGACCTGTTGCTCAAAAAAACCGCGCTGTCAGGGACGATTGAGGTATCTGGGACTGTCAGCTTTGTGTATCAGATCGAGAACACCGGCAACATCACAGCCACGGAGGTTGTCTTAACCGATGATCAAGACCCATGGCTACACCAGATAATTACGTCGTCCCACCCTTATACGGTGGACGATTTGGAAATTACCTGGTTCTTGCCGGACATCGCTCCACACAGCGTGTACACCGTAAGCGTCGTTGTCAAGCCGAATGCCGCGACACCTGACGGGACAAGCGCACAAAATCGCGCGCATGTCACGACTATGACTGCTGAGACCGTCCAGCTCAATAACTACGACAATGCTGATGTGACTATTCTGAATCCGGAGCAGGCACACAGACTGTGCCTGCCGATCATTTGCAACCAGAGCTGCGGCGCACCGAACACGCCTGGACCGCAGCCTGAGGACGTGTGCAAGGTGGTCAAGGCAGCGCTCCTGCATGTCGAATACTTTGACAGAGGCTTACAGTCGACTGTCTACTTCACTCGCACGATCTCTGTTTTCGAAAACACCGGGCTGATTTTGCCCGGCGGCGGGGACACCGATTATGAGAAGGGCCTGAAACTGTGGGTCACAGGCTTCCAGCCAAACACCTCAGAGGGTGATTACATCAGAATCGTGATGTACGAGCCGTACTACAGTCATGTGCGACTCGCTGAGGGGGAAAGGTTCGTCTTGCGCCCAGGGTATGCCGGTGAAGCTCTGCGGATTCACATCCGCCTCGTCGATTTTCAGACACAGCCGAACGGGACGGTCCGCTGCATCACAGGTACTTTCCTGGATAGCAGTGTCGACCCACTCAAGTAAGTAATTCCATCTTAACCATCCTTCCAGCAACTGCCCGCAAGGGCGGCTGCTGAGAAAGGAGAAAGAGCAAACCGGCCCGGTACAGCAATGTACCGGGCCTTTTGCGTTTTCCACACTCTTTTGGTTGTTAATTTAGCTGACTTTCTAGAATAGAAGCGTTAAAGTTCTACTACAACCACTCTTCAATGGCGTGCACAAACAGTATTCCGACATCAATCACCTTAAGTTTTTGAGGCAGGTTTTTGTGTGCAATAGAGTTGGTAACTGTAATCGAGTCCATTGAAGATTCTTCAAGTTTCTCAAGAGCTGCTGGCACTAATGGACCATGTGTAGCAAAGAAATGAGCTTCTGCTGCACCTTCACGTTTGAGTAAGTCTGCTACCTCGGTCACTGTTCCACCCGATACAATCACATCATCAAAAAGCAGCACCGTTTTACCTTGCACAGAACCATGCAGACCAACTGCGGTGACTTCTCCTGTGTTTAAATCTCGATGTTTGTCTACATTGATCAATTCTGTACCAAGCATAGTGGCGAATTGTCGCGCACGTTTGAGTCCACCAAAATCTGGACTGGCTACGACAATATCGGCATCAGGAAATCTTTGGCGTACATCTGCTGCAAACAGTTCCATTGCTGATAAGTGCACTGAAGGAACTGAGAAAAATCCTGGAGTACTACTGTTGTGTAGATCAAGTAAATATACACGATCTATCCCAGCATTTGAGACTAGATTGGCAATAACTTTGGCAGCAATTGGTTCTCCTGGTAAGAAAACCTTGTCCTGCAAAGAATATCCCATCCAAGGAATGATGACATGAATATTTTTGGCACCAAGCCGCTGCACTGCATCTGCTAGCAGCAAAAACTCAATGATATTTTCATCAACTGGCTGAGAAAATGACTGAATCAATATGACATCTTCACCAGCAATGTGTTCTTGTATCCAAACTCGTTTTTCACCATTTTGAAATGTAGAGATTTCAGTTGTGACTAATGGTGTATTGAGCAATGTGCTAATACTTTGTGCAAGTGAAGCGTTGGAGGAACCAGCAATTAGTTTCATGGACTTATTGTACAGCACGGAGTAGGTAGTTTGTAGAATTACTTGCAGCACCCTTGACAGGATGTCACCGCGACCACGAACGAGCACAATGCTTTAGATAGTCCGAACATGGAGCGAGCTGTTGGCGAGCGTGTGCAAAAGTAATTCTAAGTACTACCCTCGATGTTGTGGAGCGTTAATTAAGCCACATTTTTTGTACTTGAGGCCACTGCCACAAGGACACGGATCGTTGCGATTGATCTTAACTTTTGACTCTCCAGGTTGTGGACGTTGTGTGGCTTTGGCTTTTTGTAAGACTGCGGCCATATCACTGAGCGAACCTTGCTGTGTTTGTAACGCAGCGTCAGGCACGCTGGCATCTGCAACTTCTTTTTCCAAAGATTCGTGGACATCTTCCTTTTGTTCAATCATTTTGTCAGGCATAATCGGAGTTTGCATGCTCGGTCCTTGGAGCTGATCGCGGTATACCCGCTTGGCGATTGTAGACTCAATTGTCCCGATTAAATCTTCAAAGAGAATAAAGGCTTCCTTTTTGTACTCGGAAAGCACTGTCCGCTTATCGCCTCTCAACCAAATACCTTCGCGTAAGTCTTCCATGGCATCTAAATGATCCATCCATTTCTGATCAAGCACAGAAAGAGACACCAACCGCTCAAGGAGGCGCATGTGCTGGCTTCCTAAAGTTTGCTCTTTTGAAGCATAGGTTTCTGTAGCGATCTGGTAGAGTTTTTCGGTAATATCCGCAACATTGTGTTGTTCTTTGATAGTTTTCACTAACTCTTTTTGTGAGGC
>JBILVZ010000012.1:0-33982 GCA_044370175.1 Methylococcaceae bacterium | reverse complement strand
AAAATACATTGAATAATAGGTAAAAAGTGAGATAATTAGCACTCTAAAAGTTCTAAATTGTAGGTATTGTATGAAAAAAAGTGGTGTAAGCAGTGTGGTAAGAAGTTAGAAAAATGGGGTAAAAATAGAAGCGGATCACAGAGGTTTAGATGCAAAAGTTGTGGAGTTTCACAAACCAAAAAGAGACCTGATTTACGGTTTCTGAATAGGAAAAAGATATTTCATGAGTGGTTGTTGGGGAAGCAGGAATTAGGGGTATTTGCAGACAAATATGGAGTCAGTACACGGACATTGAGTAACTGGTTTACAGATTTTTGGGATCAAGAGATTGAGCCTAAAAATCTAGCAATCAGTGACAGAGTGATCATCATAGATGGGTATGTGTTGGAACAAGGCTGCGTACTTCTTCTCGTCAAAACCATTGATTCAGTTATCTTCTGGACATTTGTTGAGCGAGAGACATACTTGAACTGGCATGCCTGTTTGGCAAAGTTGAGCGGTCATCCAGCAGCTATGGTCTGTGATGGACAGAAAGGCATGCAGCGAGCAATCAAGGAACTGTTTCCTCGAGTGCTTGTTCAGAGATGCCACTTCCATGTCCAACAAAGAAACAGACAGCTCCTGACCATGAATCCTGAAACACTGCCAGGAATTGCGTTCAACACACTCGTCAAAGAACTCCCAAAACTCAAAAACCACACCGAATACAGAGCGTGGTTAACAAACTACCAATCATGGATGAGCAGACACAAAAATTATCTCTCTCAAAAAACATTCGTACCATTTGACACAGAATATATCTACAAAAACTTTTCAAAAGGCAAACGAAATTACTCATTCACTCATCAAAGACTGAGAGCTGCAGTTTATCAAATCAAAACTGCACTTCCCAATCTTTTTCATTTCCTCGAACATACAAATATTCCCAAAACTACCAACCACATTGAAGGTGGTATCAACTCCCAACTCAAACTTCTTCTCCGACTTCATAGAGGACTCCCTCTTCAAAAAAGAAAGTACCTCGTCAGCTATTTTTTATCCCAAAAACAGTGACATTTACCAACGCGTTTTTTCTATTAACTCGAAAACTGCAGTTGTGCTCCAGTCACTTTCAAGCCCATCCTTCAAAGCTTTTACTCGCCACGTATAACTTCCTGTCTTCTGTGGCGTAAAGGCTTGTTGGTTTGCGGTGGGAGTGAACGTGAGCTGCTCAGTTCCGCTGATTTCGATCTTGTATGACGCACCTGTCACTGATGCCCACTGAAGCGTGATTGTTTGCCCTAATTCGAACTCACCACCACTAGGCAGAAGGTTTGTTGGTGCGTTCGGTTTGACTGGCGGAGGTGGAGCATCAGGAGTACAGGCATTGTTTTTGAATACTTCAACACTGCTAATGCTATTGCCAACAAGCCGCTGGGTATTCCAGTACTTGTCTACGCCGAAATCCCACTTGTCGTTTGTGTGCAAACATACCTGATCGCCTTTCCAGCCTGAATCAGCAAACACTTGAACACTCCAGCCTGGAGCAATGTGAGCTGAACTGGCAAGATCGTTAAAAGATCCGCCATAGCCAAGCTCAATTTTTCCAGCCTTCGTTAACTTCATTTCGCTGCCACCGCAATGCTTGTAATCAAACAAGACAATGCCATTAAACGCGATATTTGCGTCACAACCTCCGTACTGCGGAAATTCTTTACCGCAGGTACTGTTGTTGTAAACACGGATGTTGCTAATGGTATTGTCGAGTTTGTAGCCCTGAGTAGCGTAGTAAGATTCGAAACTCAAATCCCAGATATCACGGGTCACGCAGTATGCGTTACCGTCAGAAGAATTTGAATTTTCGAAAACCTCTACGCTCCAATTAGGAGCAACAAGAATAGCGGTTGCCTGGTCATTGTAAGTGCTGAGTTCATAGCTGCCAATCTGGGCAAAGTCTCGGCGGTCACCACGGCAATCCCTGTCAGAGAATAGACTCACGCCGATTGTCGGCTTTAGTTCGCCACAATCTTTCAAGCGTGGAAGATCAACAGTGATTGCAATTCCTCCTACCACCGCGTTGTACTGAACGTGCTCGCCAAAGTAGGGATAGTCATGCTGTGTTGTTGATTTTCCGTTGACACAGGGTGAATCAGTCTCCAAGTTCCCATGTCCGAATAGCACATGCACCCAAGCACCACTACAGTTAGTCACACTGAATGTGACCCTATTCACAAGATCGGGATCAAGAGAATAGTTGACCGTAAGATTTGGCGTTGGTGTTGTATCAATGACCACGAACGAGGTTTCAGACCACTCACCCAACTGCGCATACATTTCTGCCCGCACTCGCCAGGTATAGTTTCCAGGTTCTAGAGTACCTACCTCCCACTCATTACGTTGGAGGTGACCTGATGGTTTGAAGTACCCATTCGGGCCCCACAACTCACCCCAATAACCGCCGACCTGGACATTCTGCCATTCGAAAATCAAATGATCCTGATCCGTAATTGTGTATGCACTTGTAGGGTATAGCAGATCAGGTTTCTTGACTCCACCGCACAGCGCGTCATCAAATACTTCTACTGCTGAGACGTTGTTGAAAGTGTTCTTGCTGCTGTCCCACCAGTACGGATCATATTTCAGATCCCATTTGGTCTCACGGACACACAAAAAGTTCCCTTCCTTATTCTCGTTCTCGTAAATGCGTGCAGATTTGCCAGCAGGCACAAAGATTGAACTGGTAGTATCATCGAAGGAGCCTAGTGTATAAAACCCAGCTCCACTCAACGATTTGTCCATGCCCAAGCAGTGTGTGTAGTCGAACAATGTCACTTTATCTGTGTTGATAGCGTCGCAGCCAACGAGTGGTAGGGTGCGCCCACAATTTGGGGCATCCCATACTCGCACGTTTGATAGCGTTCCTTCCACTGCCTTGGGTTCGATCCAGTAGTTATCATAATTGAGATCCCACTTGGACTCACCAAAGCAATTAGTTAAGCCATCAACATTGTTAGAGTTTTCAAAAACCTCCACACTCCAGCCTGGTTTCACATAGACTGAAGAAGCACGGTCATTGAATCCATCAAGAACATACCAACCTGGTGAAGTCATTTGTGTGAAATCACCCTGGCAATATTTCTGGTCATACAGACCAACACCAGAGTAGTTTCTGTCATTGCAGTCACAAGGAGGTGTTAACGCCGTTGCTTGCCTTGTTCTGGCTGATTCACCGTTATCACCATACGCTGAAACGGCAAACGTATAATCTCCTCCACAAGTAACAGTAGTGAATGTCCAAGATCGGATATACTCGCTGAGTCCCAATGCAGCGGCATTTTGCTTCGCCTGATCTTCAGTTAACTGTGCAACACGAGTGGCATTACCGTTTTGGTCAATGCGATACACATAAAATCCATCTGCGTTGGGACTACTGAGTGGCCAGGTCAGAATGACCATTGTTTTGTCAGCAGCGTGAATCCACAAGTCTTGAGGCGTTAGTGGCGTGAGAGTGCAGGTGTCGCCAACAAAAAATCTGAAAGAACTAATCTGATTTGCAATAGTAAGACCATTGCTAAACTGATCGTTCCCCAGGTCACTATCATTGTCGTAGAAGCACTTGCCACCACCTTGAAGGCTGTCATGTTCATACAGCGCAACTGAGCGTTGGTTATTGAGTTCCATGGATTCAAAGTCGTCATTCAAATTGATGTCAGGGAAGCGGACGCTATTGATCCAAAAGTACCGCTCGTCTCCAGTGAACTGAACTTTCAAAGATGAACCTTGATAGTCCCTGTTTGTCCAAAGACGAATAAACCAATCACCAAGAGGTTCAGGCTGCGAGCTACCTCCATTTGATTGACACACGTTGTAGGAGAACACGTAGATACCATCAATGTGAAACTCCCATTCTTCATGGTCAGTCAAGTTGTGCAGAGACTGATTAAAGCAAGATTGATGTCCATTCACGTCTTCCAGCACAAAACTCCAGCCGCTCGGGATTGAGATTGAGCGATATTGCCTATTCTCGATGTCCCATGCCCCAGTTTCAAGTTCGTAGTACGGGTTAGCGTAGTACTTCTCGGTGTAGATGATGAGGCGTCCACCAGGGTTCTGGGGATTTGAAGGCGGAGGATCTGAGGGACTTGTCCCAGGCTGAGGAGCAGGGTTTGAGCCGGGGTTGTCAATTGTGCCATCCTGATTTTGATCGCTTTGTCCGCAGGTACTGTCATGGTAGGTGTCAACTCCAATGACATTTCCATGCAAACTTTTGCTAGTACCAGGATAGTAGTCGACGTTCAGGTCAAAGTAACTGTGATTGAGGCAGCGGTAATTACCTGTGCCATCCATCACCTTTACTGACCAGCCGCTTGCAACAAGAAACGAACTCGGAGTGAAATCAGAAGTGAGTGTGCTGACGGGTGTGCCATAGCCACGATATGTACCTTTGCAGTTATCAGCACTAAACCAGGCAGTTCCTTGAAAGTCTAGATCGTTACAGTTGTTGTAGTAATCTTGTGGATTGTCTTTTTCCCAGATATCCCTGTAATGACTTACGTTATACCTGAGCAATTTGTAACTGGGTTCTCCTTCGCGAGGCCAACCATTGTGGTTCTCACCTTTCCAACCGCATAAATCCCACGGACGGCAGCGTGATTCGCCAGAAATCAAAATATAACCACGGGGGGTATCAATTGACTTCCAGAGTCTCATTCTGCCACTAGTCTGCCCAATTTTATAAGGACGGATGGTGTTGTCGCTTGGGCGTCTTGCCCATACGGCATCAACTTCTACCATGTCCTTGCTGGGGCCGCTGCCCATTGTGTCAAAAAAATTATGGCACACAACGAGGTTAAGCTGAATTGCTGTGTCGTTCTGAATCAGACCTTCAGCAGCTTCACCATTGGCGCAGTCATTACGTCGATCTTGTGCAAAAACGGTTTGAACTGAAACGAAAAACGAGAGTGAAAGAAAAACGACTAGCATGAACAATTTGCGAGAGATGTAAGTACCCATCTTGCATACCATCCTTTCTGCCAGTTATTGGCAGGTGAAAAGAAAAAAGAGTTGGAAATTTACGCTGCCAACCGATATAACTAGGCAGCTTGCTACCGATAGTATTCAGTAGTAAGCTACCTAGTTATTGAGAAATCTTACAGTTTTTCGCTGTAATAGATAATCAATTGGTGACTTAATTTCAATTTGTTTGCAAGTTATTACATACTCTTTATAGGGCATTCCAAACAATGTATAGGTGTAGTAGTAGGCATACATGCTTACTTCTTTTCCACTTAATGTACATGTACCTTGGTCGTCAATTCTTTTTTTCAGTGCATCCATGTCAAAATTCTTTTTACCAGTGTTTGCGTTTCTCAAATCGTCTAAGCCATCTACATATCCACCATGGTAACCAATGACAAATAACCTATCTATTAGTGAAAGATTTTTGATCAACAATTTTCTTCTTGATTCATAAAAAATAGGATTCGAATCACTTTTCTCAGAATACAGGTATAATCTGCCACCTTTGTTAAAGATGTAATAAAGAGTTGTCAGCAGATAACAAACAAGAAATACTAAGATAAGTACAATAGTACCTTTCGAAGTTGCGTTCTTAAAAATGTTTGATTTCATCACCGTATTTTACCATATATGGCTTAAATTAAGTAATTTTCTTCGTTTGTTAAAGAGCAAAGCTACATTATCTGTAGCAATTCGGATCTTAATAAAAACTGTAAGACTCCTCAGGTTCAGTAAATAGAAAATAGGAATCACCAGTCTAAATTAAGAGCTTGTCATTGTATCATAATCCTATAACATTTTGTATGAGTAAATTTGCTTCAAATGATTTTGTGAATCAATTTTATTGAGGTATAATTTATGATCATTATCATGATTAGTAAATTAATATCTAACTGGTTCAATGGTCGTCTTAATAGACGAAACTATTTAGCTTTTGGTTTATTACACCCATTGTTAATATTATTAGGATTTTTACCAATTAATGCTCAAACTGCTGGATACTTACCCTATTTTAGTGGCATTATTCAAATGGTCATAAATTTATATACACTGCTAATGTTTTTTATCATTCTAATTCTTCCCATTGGTGTTACAGTGCGTAGATTTCACGATAGAAATAGATCTGGATGGAATGCCTTGTGGATGATTGCGCCTATCGTCAATATAATATACTTTATAGAGCTTTTGATGGCTCATCCCATAGATCCTAATAAATATGGCGATCCAGATAAAAACTTTTCCTTCAAGCGAATTTTTGGTTTACAAAGCTAATTTATAATCACCTTTTTACTTTTCCTCAAGTCCGTAAAATCTTTCTCAAAGAGTAATTAACTAACTCACTGTCTCTTCATCCTACCATGCGGTAAAGACGTAGCTGCTTGCATCCATGCGGACACAAGCACTACATCTTGACTTCGCATGTTTATGAGAGTTTGAACAGTGAGTTAGTGCTGTCAGCTCCTGTTTCAAGTATTTCTTGACGGCAGGAAGAACAGTATATGCAATTATCTGAAAAGGTTGCTGCAAGTTTGAACAAGGTGATCGAGAAGTTTAAGACTGGTGATCTCTCACCCATCACCAGTATAGCCAGATTTGAAATACCAGAGGATGCACCTTGCTTCAAGTGGTCTTTTTCTAACAAAGTCTTGGCATATATACAGGCGGGAGAGCTAGACTGCCGAGGATTCAACCAGTGGCAACAAGCAGGTAGAAAGATCAAGAAAGGCAGCAAAGCAGTCTTTATCTTGAGACCCAAACTGATGAAGCTCGAGAAAGAAGGTGAAGAACCAGAGATGATCTGTATCAGCTTTGCTCCAATCCCAGTCTTTGCAGCAGGAAGTACCGAGGGTGAAGGAACACTAGGAGTCTACCAACCCAAAGAACTACCACCTCTTTATGAAGTGGCTGAAAGGCTCGGTGTGGAAGTCAGATACATGCCTGTCTCACCAGATAAGCTGGGGAGCTGCAAACATGATGGAACCAGAATCACTATTGGAACGGATGATCCAGCAGTCTTCTTCCACGAGTTAGCTCACGCAGTCCATGCCAAGATCGGTGGAGAACTCAAGGGAGGTCAAGACACTACTCAAGAAACGATTGCAGAGTTTACCTCCGCAGTCCTGATGGATCTCTATGGATTACGAGACACTAGTGGCAACACTTGGAACTATATCAAAATGTACGCTGACGACCCGCTAGAAGCCATTACAAAGGCTTTAAAGACTGTGGAGCAGGTATTAGCAGTATTGTTTACGCAGGAGCCATCAAGGTGATGGCTCATTGCCTAACTTATTTAGTTAGGCCTTTGCTTCTTATACAGAATTCATACTCCTTTTCACTTGCCTTATCGTACCAGTCTCTCGCTGGTTGAGCAGGTATTGCTCGACTGTATTCTTTAATTCTTGAGTCATTTAAACTATCACAAAATATATTTGGCTCAACACAATCCACTATAGTTCCATCAGCTCTTAACTGCTCTTCAGTTTTTGCAGGTCTCTCTGGAACTGCATCTTGATGTTTACTAACCCATGAGCATTCCTGTCTTATTTTTGAAGGACGATATTCATACCAATAGAAACCTAATGAAGCGAGTGCAATAAACAATGTAATAAAAAAACCAATGCTTAAGTGTTTCATTTTATTACTCATAATGCTTCATTTTTATATTCCTGCATTAAATTATACATCTTATAAAAACTTATATTTATCCAATCCCCATACTTGATAAGGGGTCTTACCCCTCGGTTCGCAAGGGCTTCGTAAATTCCGCTCTGGGAGCGGAACCCTTGCCAACCTCACCCTGCTAATTAAAACCTCCTGTACAGGAGGCATGCGCCTCCTGATACATAATTTTTTAGAGGCAAAAGGAAGGATTCCCATGAGACTACTGACTCGGGAACTACTACGTAAGCTGCCAAGACCGTATACAACAGAGGATACAAACAATCCTCTCTTGTTATGCAGGTTTTATTTATCAATGACTCCCTGGGTTTGGTATCCCACAGAATTTGATGGCAAAGATACTTTTTATGGTTATGTTGAAGGCTCGTACAAAAAGGAATTCGAGTACTTTTCACTAAGAAGGCTAGAGCATCTCCAAGGTCCGTTCAGGATCAGAGTGCAAAGAGACTACACCTACAAGCCTCAGAGATTATCAGAAGTATTAAAAATGAAAGGAACAATATGTCAGCAGCTGACAATGTTCATTTAGTGAACAAGTATACCAATGAAATTCTAGAACTTATGTATTCACAGGAAGACTACACAACCAGTGACTTACAAGGGATAGTCAGTGCGATTGTGTTGAGTATAATGAACGAATATGAAAGAAGGAAAAAATAGCAAAAGCCAGACGAAGCTACGTGATCATAAGTTTGTCAATAAAAAACTTGTTCCTCCATTGGCAGAACTTAATTTTCAAAATAGTTCGTGGGTTGATGATAGATTTCCAGAAATGTTATGGGCAGCATTACTCATCGCGGAATTCTCGAGAGAAGAAAGTTTAGAGAGATTTGAGAATGTAGTTGATAAGGTATGTTCACTCATTGACACTAGTAGTGAAGAATGGCGAAAAAAACCTTTAGCTGTCACCATAAGTGGAATAGCTTCCCTAGAAAAAGAGGCACGATTAGCGGTTATTAAATCTATAGCTGTAGACGAGAGGGCTATTGATGCACTTTCACCCCTTTTACTCTTTGATAAACTTCCAGCAAAGGAAGAGTGGAAAAGTGTAATAAACTCGGATAGAACCAGTGATAACTTTAGCAAACTTGCAAAGGCAATAAGTGTTTGTTTCTTTCATCAGACACAAGAAGCAACAGACTGTAGATGGATTAAGACATTATTTTCAATAAAGTCTGGGCTAATTTCATTTACCGCCAACGTAGCAGAATTACCTAAACTTATACTTGAATATAGAACTCATACAGAAGAAGACCTTAGAAAATCCAGGCCTAGTGTAAGATCAATGGAAATAGGTACAGATTCACATCAGGCTAAAACTGATTGGGCAAAGAAATTTTGGAATGAATGCTACTCAAACACTCGCTGTCTTCCTGAAGAACCACCAAAAAACTTTGAGGAGCTCTACCCATCAAAAGATGATTTACTTGTTGCTAAAAAAAGATTAGAAAAAATTAACCAGGGGATAACTACTCATTTTTGGTCTACGCTAGATAGCAGTGATAGAAACCCAAAGCATGAAGTTACTTTTGGTATCGCTTTATATGCTGGTGATGTTGCCACAAGCAGTATTTTGTTAGGAAGCTCTAGAACTGCACTAAGTAGAATGGTTTTGCGTACTTTGGTGGAGTGTTTGATTGTATTGAAGTACTTGATTCAAAAAGATGAAGAAGAATTGTGGTCAACTTTTCAAGGACATGGTATGGGTCAAGCTAAACTTGTATCACAACGTTCTGAAGAAGAAGAAAGAAATCCTGCATATTTAGATGCAAAAAATCTTGGACAGATCGCAAATGATGACAAATGGGTTGAGTTATTAACTGTTGATATTGGAAACTGGGACAATTCAAATTTACGTCAGATGTCAATAGATACTAAACTCAAAGCATTTTATGATGATTATTACACATGGTGCTCTTCGTACACACACGGTCAATGGGGAGCAATAAGAGAAGTTTCCTATTCATTATGTGCAAATCCACTACATCGTTTTCACAGGATACCACTCTTACATCCATTTACTCTGCAAGATGCTACGGAAGATATCTACCTGTTGTTAGAAAAAATTATTGAACTTGTTTATCAAGTATATCCTAAGAGTGATTAGCTAACTGCTTATAATAGACCAAACTGATAAAATATCATTTGACCTATTTATATCTGAGGCAGTAGTTGAGTAGGTTATAATTGATTTTCCATCTTCTTGGTTAATACCCTCAACTGATTTTAAAGTAAATTCAAGTTTTTTCTCACTAGAACAAACAATCATAATTCCAGGAAACGGCTTGCCTGTACGCTTTTGCCATGCCTCTTCCTCACAATGGTCAAAGTACTGCTTGATACGATACTTGATTGCAAACCGTGGTACATGCTCATCAATGATTTCAAGGAAGTATCGGCTAGTGGTTTCTTTGCCAACTATCCCGATGTACGCATCAGGGGCTGGTTTAAGTATGTACTCAAGTGGTGTTAGTTGTGAACGAGTATAGAATTCTAACTTGGAGTTGGCTTGATCTGTTGACTGTTGAAACTTTAGGTAGATGCCGGCAATGAAGAGACAGTGCTCTCTTAGTTTTTCAGATCTGGTTTTATCACGGTAAGCTTTTTTAAGAACTGTAGCATCAATAGTGTCTTGCTCTTTGAGTATGGATATTGCTTTGGTGTCTAAGTAGTAGATGGCGGGTACTGTGTTGTCTTTAAGTTTTTCTGAGTAGATTCTACCAATGATGTGCTTGTCGGTGAGGTCTTTGAGCCAGGAGTTAATGAGAGAGTGTTTTTTATGGTGGAGCATTTTTTGGATATGATGACGATTAAGGAATCGGAAGCGGTATAAGAGTATGAGTATTTCTAGCTGTTTGTCTGTTATTTGAGGTATTCTCATATTATTTTTTGTTCTTCTTTCTATGAAAGGAAAGAGGTAAAAATAATTGGTATGTTTCTTCAAGTATTCGCTGCTTTTACTATGGCAGCGGGCTGACATAGTGTTAGCTGATATTTAAATCAACTTTTCTTAACTTTTTTGGCTCAGAATCTACCACCACTTGTACTGATTCAACTACTTTGGAAGGTGTCTTACAGGTATAGTTTTTCCGTGAGTTTTCAATCACCTGCTGTACCAAAGTTGGGTTATCTTGAATCTCAACTGGGGTGGTTTCACCAGAAAATGGCTCTTCTGGAGTGATGGCATTGATCTTAATGTAGAAGTGAAATGACGGAAGTTTATCTATCTCTCCTCGTTGCACGTACGGAATAAACTGAGGCAGGATCAGCCGCTCATCTTCAGGGTTGGCAGTGCGGAAACAAATCACTGTTCCGGTATTGGCGAGCGTAACATTGACCAGTGATTTATCTTCTAACTGAGAAGTGGTCTGATGAGCTAGGATAGCATTGAGCTTGTATTTACGTGCCTCAGAAAGAATCTGTGCAAAGGCAGGTGTAGCGAAGTTTTGGAACTCATCAACATATAAATAAAAGTCTCTTCTATTATCTGCATTTGTCCGAGCACGTTTCAAAGCTGCCAGTTGGATTTTTGCCATTAGTAAAATACCGAACACTTCTGAGTTGTCTTCACCTATTTTGCCTTTGGATAAATTGCATAACAGTATCTTGCCAGAGTCCATGATGTCATCAAAGTTAATACTAGATTTTTCTTGTTCCAAGATGCGCTTACCAGTTGAGGAGAATAAAAACCGTCCAATCTTGTTTGTAATTGGCGAAATCATTTTTACCTTCTGATAATCACCAGCTTTACTAAACTCGTACTTCCAGAAATCAGAGAGGTTAAGATCAGTTAGTTTACTGGTTACTTGCTTGCGGTATGGCTCATTGATTAGCAACTTGTAGATAGTAAAGAGTGTGGGGTTTGGAGTGGTAAAGGCAGTATGTATTGTATTTCTCAAGATATACTCCATCCGTGGTCCTGAAAACTTATCAGAGTACAACTTATGAAACAAAGAAATAATACTCTCAGTAATCAGCTCTTTTTCTCTAATCATCTGGGCTTCACTAATGTTTTCAGGTAACTCAAGTAAGTTCAAACCAATCGGGTGCTCAACATCATCTGGGTTGAAGTAAATCACATCCTGAATGCGATTCTCAGGGATACATTGCAGTACTTTTTCAATCAAGTCACCATGCGGGTCAATCACGCAGATACCTTTGTTGTTCAAAATGTCTTGGCTAATCATAGACAGCAGCAAGGTAGACTTACCTGTGCCTGTTGCGCCCAAGATGTACATGTGTCGTCTACGCTCATCAATATCAAGCCCAATCTTGGTAATAGTGCCACCGTAATTGTTATTAGCAAAGTAGATATCTTTTTGCTGTGCTTTCTTTAATGAGAGCGGTGCGGGAAGTTCTTTGCTGTGGGTTTTGACTAAGTTTTCTGTTTTTGTGGTATCAGTGAATGGGAAGTGATAGAGGTCGGCTACTTCTGAGACTGAAAGAACTGAGGTACTCAGGAAACCAAGTAATCGTTGCATAAAGCTCATCTGTACAAATGAACGGAGAAAATCGAGTGGTAAGTATCTCACTTGGCTCAATGACTGATACCCTGCATTATTAAAAGAAGCCAAGGCAGATAAAATACCTTTTTTGCGTTTAGCACTACTCGCATAATCTCGAGCACTAATCAGCAGCCGTATAGAGGTAAAAAAAAGTTGTTGATCTATTTTTCCTTTGACCATTGTTTCAAGCTCTGTTTGGTAAGGGTTCAAGGTTTTTTCTTGTGGTTTGATGGCATGGGTTCTCAGCAGTGGTCCTTCTTTGCCAGCAGAGAGTAGAAAAATAAGAAGCCCAAGTGGAAAAAATAGTACTTGTAGCAGCATTGGTAGCAGCGAGCGAAGTGAGTCCAGGTTAAAGCCTGTCGAAATATTGGGTAACAGTTCTCTATTGGTATACATCAATTTTGAGATTCTTTTGATTTCACTCAGTGAACCTGCATTGATTGGAGATACAACTACTTGGAATGAGACAAATTCATCAGCTTCCAACTTTGTCATGTTACCAGTCAAGTATGCCATTGGGTCATATTGATCGAGCACTTGTAATCTTTTCAGAGGAAAGGCAAAGTGATTGTTGAGCTTCAGCTCTGTTACTTCTGGTTTATTTACTAACTCTCCAACATAGTCAGTTACCTCAGTAACTGTCATACCAGGAAGATATGAGAATAGGTTTTTCTTGAGGACATCAGCATCTTCACTAGGAACACGTATTATGTATCTAATACCCAACTCTTTAGTAGCAACAATCTCGAATGAGTATCGTTTATTGATTCCACCAAATCTGTATAGGAATGACCGCTGCTGTGCCAAACCATGTATGAGTGTAAATAATTGCTGGGTGGTATATGAACTCTGGAGCGTTTCTTGGAGTGGCTTCACTTCTAAAATTGAGTAATTTTGCTTCATTGCAAAATATGACAATATGACTTTCACCACTACCTTTGCAGCAACATAGAGCAAGACTAGGATAGTGGAAGTCCAGAAAAGAAGACTCAGTATCCTGTTGTATTGAGTAATTTGATCAGTAAGCGTGGCAAAGTAACTTGCGAACTGGAGCGTTATACCTCGAACGGTATGAGTGCTCAAGATATCTAAAAGTAACTGATTCATGGACTGCATAGATCAATCTTTTTCTGGTTCGGGCTGACAACTATTATAAACCACATCTTTATATGTCATTTGGATAGTTTCTTGCCACCGTTTTGAGTCCTTTACTTGACTTAAATGTTAAAGTTGATATACTTCAAATAATGGATAGTTTTTATATACATTTAATTATAGTTTAGCCTGGAAATTGGCAAATTATGACAGATAAAAAATGGATAGTTGAAGACCAGGATGATAGTGATTTTGAAGCATTTGAAAAGCTTTCAAACAAGGAACGATTAGAAATTATTGGTAACTTGATTGTAGAGAGACTTTTAGAGGAATGTGACACCACCCAGGATAGGTATTTGGAAGCAGAAAGCTGAGTATGGAAGCATTGCTTGAACAAAAAAATGCTGTTGCCGCAATTCGTGTATCATCGCTCAAGCAGGGTTTACAAGGTGATTCCCCTGAAGATCAAAAACAACAAATTGAGTTGTTTGCCAAGACAAGAAACATACACATAAAAAAGTTCTTCATTTTCATGGAGTCAGCCTCAAAAGAAGAACAACCCGTTCAAGAAGCCATTGATTACTGTAAACATCCTTCCAATGACATTCAGTTTTGTATTATCAAATCTATCGACCGCTTCACTCGTGGTGGCTCATATCTCTATGACCATCTGAAAATGCAGCTTGTTCAGTCTAAAGTCCAGTTGGTTGATATTTACGGCATTATTGGTAGCCAAGATGTAAATACTCTCTCCCACCTCGGGCTTGAGTATAAGTGGAGTGTCTACAGTCCTACAAAAAAAGCTGAGATACTTGAAGCAGAACGTGCAAAAGATGAGATGCGTGACATTATGACCCGTATGATCGGGGCAGAAATTCGCTATGTCAGAATGGGCTATAGAGTCAGGCAAGCACCATTTGGCTACATAAATGAGAAAATTGAGACCGAGCACGGCAAACGTGTCATCTTAAAACCTCACCCAAAAGAATCAAAGTGGATTAAGAAAATGTTTGAACTGAGAGCATTGGGTACAATGTCAGATCATGAAATTATTGATGAAGTAAATAGCTTGGGTTTTAAAACTCGCAGGTTAAATATACGCAGTAAGCAAGACCAGACCAAGATTATTGGTCAGCGGGGCATGGTTCCACTATCTCTTAAGCAGTTATGGAGATATATCCAGGCGCCAATTTATGCAGGAGTTAATGCCGAAAAATGGATGCAAGGAAAACCCATCAAAACAAGATTTAAAGGACTTGTTAGCATTGATGTATTCAATAAAGCCAACAAAGGTAAGCTTTTTATTCATTCTACAAAAGAGGGCTTAGTGATCGACAAAGATGTGATCCCTGATTGGCAGCTCAACAAGACGGTTAAAAATCCACAGTTCCCCTATAGACGGTATGTGATGTGTCCACACTGTAGAAGTCCTCTCTTCGGTAGTGCTTCAAGAGGTAAATCTGGAAAGTACTACCCTGCGTATCACTGTAATAAACGAGGTCACTACTTTCGAGTCAACACAAAGGAATTCAATGAAACACTCAACACTTTTGTGCAGAATTTAAAAATCACGCCTGAGTACGCTGAAGAGCTAGAGGCATTTGTATTGGAACAGTGGAAACAACGCACAAACCAGATTGAGAATGATGTTTCAGACGTTCAAGTAAAAATTGATAATCTCCAAGTGCAAGCACGTTCTGTTGCAGAAAAGATCCGCTTTTTAAGTACTGAGACAGCTATTAAGTACATGGAAGAAGACCTGGTTAAGATTGAAGATGAGATAAAAATACTGACAGAAACGCAGCTAAAAAAGAAGGCAAAAACAGTAGATATGGACAAAGTAGTAAGTGCAACAAAATATTTTCTGGAACACTTCGAAGATTTGTTGATAGGTAGCACAGATCCTCTGAAAAGAGCCGCCTATTTTGGACTTATTTTTGAACAGCCACCTACCTATGAAGAATTGGTTTCTGGAACACCTAAATTATCCCCATTTATAGCACTAAAATCAAAGATTGAAGGTGTATCAAAACCAAATGGTGAGCCAGGTGGGACTCGAACCCACGACACTTTGCTTAAGAGGCAAATGCTCTAACCAACTGAGCTACTGGCCCTCACATCTTGACGTTGTATTTTACCATGTAATTACCAGATCGCCCATTATTTCTTGGAATGAAGCCTGCACGTCGCTACCACTTCAACAGTAATTCCACTCGCAGTCTCTCTCCAAACCACGCAGCAACCACAACCCACATTCTCATGATGAGCAGCTATGAGCCCGTGGCTACTAGTAGGTTCTTCAGGCTCAGTTGCTACTGTGGGAAGCGGTCGTTCACTACTACGCATGGAGTATAAACTTTCTCTGTATTGCAAATTTTAGAGCAACAGGTACTGTGCACCCAGAGGGAATCGAACCCCCAACCTTTTGTTCCGAAGACAAACGCTCTATCCAATTGAGCTATGGGTGCATCTCTAATCTAGATATCCTGACCAGGATTATACCAATTTTCTCAGAGTTTCTCCCCTCCAAATTTTTTATAAAAGGTCTATACTATCTCAGTAATATGAGCTCATATTACGAACTAGTTTCCAAATCTCTACATCTCTCTGCCCTGCGTGAATACTTGCACGATAAATTTTCAATTACTGAAGAAATTTTTATAAATCCTTTTATCACTGTTGCTCGCGAACCTGGTAGTGGTGGTGCACCAATAGCTCGGGCTGTAGCTGAAAAACTGGGATTTGAGTTTATTGACGATCAGATCGTAGAAGAAATTGCACGTTCCACAAAACGCCGCAAAGCAATCATCAAAGAGATTGATGAAAAAAGCCGCAGCCGCATTGAAGATATTGTCCATTCACTAGTCAATTTAGAGTATGTAGATGAGCAGACCTATATTTCTGAGCTGGTTCGCAGCATCTTGTCCTATGCCCATCGAGGCAGATGCGTAATCTTAGGTCGTGGTGCCAACTTTATCACCCCTTTTGCAAAAGGTCTCCATGTAAATATTACTGCTCCCTATGAAGTTCGGGTGGAGCGCGCTATGGAGTACGAGGGGCTCAATGAGTCTCAAGCAAAAGCGGTAATCGCTAAGGTCGAAGATGAGCGCAGTGATTTTGTGAAACAGTACTTCAGGCGGAATTTGAGCAAGCGTAATGTTTTTGACCTGACGCTCAATACACATTATTTCACCGTACCCCAAGCCAGAGATATTATTTTAGAGGCATTTAAACAGAAGTTCAGTTAGATTTGTTCTTACTCCTGCCAGAATTTACACTTTTGAGGTACAATAAGCCCTGATTATTTGTGACACTTGCCAGTTGTTGCAAGGCATCTTGAAAGACAAATAGATATGCCGAAGTGGCGGAATTGGTAGACGCGCACGCTTCAGGAGCGTGTGAAGCAATTCGTGGAGGTTCGAGTCCTCTCTTCGGCACAAAGTTTGGCAATGAGTTATAATACAACTCTGATGCCCGGGTGGTGAAATGGTATACACGTACGCTTGAGGTGCGTATGCCGAAAGGTGTGGAGGTTCAAGTCCTCTCCCGGGCACCATGGACGCTTAGCTCAGTTGGTTAGAGCACTGCGTTTACATCGCAGGTGTCGGGGGTTCGAGTCCCTCAGCGTCCACAATTTTTTATGTCCCCTACTCGTCCTGAAAATATTGCTCATACTAGAGATACTACCTTGGAAATAACAGCTGCTTTGGGGGTAGCTGTAGGTGGGCCACTGTATCTGTTGACATTCTTTATTCAAGATAATGTTTACGGCAGGGGTAATTTTTTACATGGTTTGAGTGAGACTTTAGGTAATCCTACTTTTCTAACGAGCTACTTCATGTTACTTGGGGCAATGTCAGTGACCGTATCTGGCGAGCGGAAGCTGGCGCATCCACTATTGATGAAGTACCCACTAGCACTCCCTTTCTTGGAGTTTGTGGTATATACCACGTATGAAGTATTTCAGGCATATCATCCAAAATATATAGATAATAATGCGATGGACATTGTGATGGCCGGATTAGCTTTTGTGACGCTGCAACAGCTCTATAATTTTCTACGGTCTTTTGAAGACGAGGAGCCGGCAGCAGCGTTACCAGAAGTCTACAGGTCTAAAGATACTGGTGAGATTAGTGAAAACACTACAACCACTAGTTGCTAACAGCTTGTGCAGAGTGTCGCTTATTTTAGCAGTTTGGTACTCTGTAATACGATGGTATAATTGTTGTTTGGCGATAGAGCCAAGCTAGCCAAGGTGGTCACGGCGCGTGTCTGAAAAACACGAGATTGAGGTTCGACTCCTCAGCTTGGCACAAACAACGGTTATTTACCCATCACTTGGCGGAACATATCTCCAATAAAGCTGAAAACGGCCATCACGCTAATGGAGAGATACTTAAAAAATAGCTTAATACTTGAGTCAGCAGCTGTGGTGCTGATTCGTCTAAATTCATTGCTCTGGAAGTAATTTTCTGTCATAGGGATATCCTATCATATTCCTAAGGTTCGCTGTATTGTGTCTACAGGTGTTGTACACAGCAGTTTCAGTACAATCACACAATAGAAGATAACTGGTTCACAAGATAGAATTTTTTGTGTACAATACGCTTCGTACTGCTCAAAACGAGCAAAAAAGTGTTTAATGCGGAAATAGCTCAGTTGGTAGAGCGTCTCCTTGCCAAGGAGAAGGTCGCGGGTCCGAGTCCCGTTTTCCGCTCACACGTTTCCAGCTTCTCTGCAACTTTCAGAGTGAATCACCATAAACATGGTAGACCGAGACTCTTCTACTCTCCAGCTCCAGGGTTAAACGCTCCTCTCGGTACAGTATCCTTACATATTGAGTAATTTTCTTTTCTATCGTATAATTAGACCTATAGTTATAAAAATTGTTTATTATGTTACGCACTCGCCAAGAACATGGCTCAGATCATCATAATTCTTTAGAAAAGAGATCTTTGGTTTTTGCTGACTTACGAAGTAAAATAAAAGACGTATTTGCTCATAGTGGTGCTTGTATTAAAGAGCAAAGGATTTTTTCTTTATCATTAGTGAGCCTGGTGGCTTTAGTGCTACTCTTAGAAACAAACAGTAGTATTGCCACGCCACAAGTTTGGGAACAAGTGGTGGCTGCCGCAGCGCAGGCACAAGCAGAGTTTGATCAACGGATGAACCCTCATGAACTTACCCTTGGAGAGTTGCTTGAAGGTGCCGAGGTTGCAGCTACTATGCCTGATACTGTTCTCGACTATGCCCCGTTCGTGAGCTCAGAAACAAATATGGTCAGGAAAATATTCCCAGGGATGACAGTCATAGCTGAAATAGAATCTGAGGAAGTTATTAATAATAGACTGATGAAAACACGCAAATTTCAGAAAATTAGAGTCACTGAAATTTTTGGAGATAGACTTTTGATAGTCAATACAAGCACAAATAAAGAGTTTACCTATGATGATGCAAGGTTTATCACTGGGCATCTACTGGATGAATCAGGGAAATTATTTACTTTTTCAATTGAATCGGTCGTAGCTGTTGATTCAAGTACAGATCTCGTACGGCTAGCCAGAGCCGAAGCTCAATACTCTAAATAAATTCCCTCACCTGGTGGTTTCACTAAACTATTCGGACACTGCTCATTGTGTGTCTCAACTAAGGTAGTGACTTTACTCTTATATCCCATTGGTGAGTACAAATACGCTTTTAAGTTGGTTTCTTTCTTAACAACTTCAATACAACTGACCAATTCTTCAGCAATTTCTCGTTTACTCCCACAACTCTCCCCACTCGCAGCCACAAGCTCTTCTTGTGCCATCTCCAGACAGAGGTCATATGAAGCTCGAACACCCCCCACAAGCATCGAGTATCCCATGTATCCACCCACCAATATAAGAGCAAAGACTAGCATTTTCATATATTCCACTATAGCATATACATATGAATGAAATTTTTCGTAAGTTCTCGTATCACGTCTCGCGCATTACTGGCACAGGGTATGCGTTTGCCGCGGCAGCATTATTAATTATTGTCTGGCTTGGCTCTGGGTCACTTTTTGACTACTCAGATACATGGCAGCTGGTGATCAATACAACTACCACAATAGTAACCTTTTTGATGGTCTTTCTCATCCAAAACACCCAGAACCGAGACACCAAAGCCGTACATCTGAAACTCGATGAGTTGCTTCGATCCATCAGTGGTGCTCGCAATATCCTCATCGAGGTTGAAAATTTATCAGATGCAGAATTAGAGATAATGCATGCTGAGTTTGAGAAACTGCACGACAAGGCAGAAAAAGAATTAGTTCGCCGAAAGAAATAAAGCCTTTTGTAAGACGATTCAGGTGCAAATTACTTATATTCCCATTGTAACTCATTGGTTTGTGTCTGCTGTTTATATAGTGCTTTCAGGCTATCTTCTTGTAAATAGTACCAATTATTGCCAAAGTTTTTGGGTAAATTACTTTGTAAAAAATCTTCCGTAGACTGTACCCCGATCAATACGGGAAGATACTTCGCGTTTGCTGCAGCTCTATACATAAGTGAAAAAACTCCTATTACTAATACCATCGATACTGCAATCTTAGAAATATTGCGTGCTTTAGTTAGTGAAAGTATATAGATACTGAGTACAGAAAATGCAGGTAAATACGGAAGTATAAACCTGCCTCCACCAGTGCGTGGTGTCAGTATCCAAAAGATGAAAACAAGGCAAGTATACAATACGAGCAGGCGGAAGATTTTTTTCTGATATCTTGGTATAGCTGTAAAAATTGCAGCGTTGTAAGAAGTGAAAAAAAGTATCACTAGTGGCATAAGTATCGCGTAAATTGGGGAGAGCGGATCTGCACTCCTAAACCAGATCGTGACAGCATCAAAAAGTGAGCTTGTAGAAGTTAGATCGTAGCCTGAGAATACTGGGAAGATTGGATTGCCCGTCTGCAAATAATTGATACTAAACCATGGGGAAGGAATGATAAGCGCAATACAAAATGACAAAAATGCTTCAAGGTACTTTCGTTGTAAAATAAAAATTAGTACAAGTGCAGCTAGACTAGTAATAGCAATGAGTTTACTCAATATGGCCAGTCCAACCATGGTAGCAGCTATATATCGCCAGCGTGGTGAGTCCTCTTTGGTAGCATAGAGTAGTGCCCATACTGCGAGTGACTCAAAAAATGTTCTCCCCAAATCAATATAGGCAGTAATTGACTGCCAGCCAAAAACTAGATTGGAAAAAAGTACTAGGACAGAAAGCAGTGCATACTTTCTCTCCATAAAGTGACGAGCCATTTTATACGTCACAACTCCACAAAGTATGCCGAAAAACCAATGAATTACTTTTGCTCCAATTTCATCGGATACTGCAAGTGCTGCTACATACAACAGGTCAAGAAGTTTGGGGAGTAGTGAGTATGAAAAAGGGCCGTGCTGTATATAGAATATTTGCTCCTCTAGCAACCAAATTCGAGGAATTGTGAGGTGGTACCAAACCGCGTCAAATGCAATTTCTGGCCCAAGTGTCCCTACTAGATTTGTACCAATATGTGCCACAATCACAACTAAAATTATTCTTTCAAAACGTGTGAGTGGTCGCAGAAAACCCATCACTTTAGTCCATGAAAGTGCTTGCTGTACAACATAATAACTGTAGCCAATGTAAGCAATTACCCCAAGGAGAATATACGGATACTCTAGTTCCCCAATAAGCCCGAGAAAAAATATATAATAGGTAAATATGCCCGTTGCTACAGCCCAGCTAAACATACTCCTCCACGACAAGCTAAAAAGTATACATGATACATGCAAACAAATATAATCCAAACAATAAAAATAATGTAAAAATATTTACCAAACATATACTAGTGTAAAATGACTGTTGCTATGTACTATACTATAACTTCTTCACCTGTAGGTACTATTCTGCTGCTTGCTACTGATCAAGGACTTGCTGGCCTATACCTCGAGACCTCCAGTAAACCACATAAAGTTCCCGAGAATGCTGCAAGAAGCGACCGCTATTTTACAGATATTGTGCAGCAACTCGATGAGTATTTTGCGGGAAAAAGGCAAGAATTCGACGTACAGCTTGATCTGGAGGGAACTTCTTTTCAAAAAAGTGTTTGGCAGGAGTTATACAAAATACCTTTTGGGACTGTTATTAGTTATAAAGAATTAGCACGGCGGATTGGTAAGCCTGCTGCTTGCAGGGCTGTAGGAACTGCCAATGGTCGAAATCCTATTTCTATTATTATTCCCTGTCATCGAGTGATAGCAGCAGATGGCAGTCTTGGTGGATATGGCTGGGGTTTAGAGTGCAAAAGGCAACTGCTGCAACTGGAAAAAGTACTTTGCCAAAACTGATTTTGTTTTACTCTAAAACTTCTCTGCTAGTATTGTCACTTTCACCCTGAAGCCCAAGTTCTTGCTTGAGCAGGTGTAAGTTTTTTATATGTGATTTGTAGAAGAAGTCTGCAGCGTCTCCAATTAGAGGAATGCTCCCCAGTATAAAATCAAGCAGTGTATACCCAATCATCTGTGCCAAAACTTTCCTTGAAATATTTTCTTGAATCCCAATAAAAATTAAGTAACCAGAAATACCAATCGGTATGATGTCTCCAATGCCGGGGATTAAGCCAATGATTGGGTCAAGCCCAAAGCGAAACTTGCCGATCGCAAATTTATTATCAAGGAGTTCAACAATAGTTTCAACCAATTTGAGATGCCGATGACTTTTCATACTTCCAACTATAGCAGCATTGTGTAAGAGTGGCGTAAAAGTGTTGTGATGCCTCGCTTGGATTCGAACCAAGATACTCAGCTTCAAAGGCTGATGTCCTGCCATTGGACGACGAGGCATTGGTCTTGCCTGGCAATTTCAGACCCACTATTATAACAAATCTGTCCATTTCTCTCTAGTTTGAATTTTGTTACTATATAGGGATGACAAAAGAACAACGACTACGGCTTATTAAAGCATTTGTACTGGGTGCAAATGATGGAATCATCACTACTTTCGCAGTAGTAGCTGGGGTGGTGGGTGCCAATTTGCCAGCACATATTATCCTGATCTTGGGTATCGCAAATATGATTGCAGACGGCATTAGCATGTCTGTGGGTGATTATTTGGGAGAGCGTTCGGCAGCCCAATATGAAAAGTCACATACGGGAGAAGAAGGTGAAGTGATCTGGAAAAGTAGTATTGTTACCTTTGTTGCGTTTGTAGTGGCTGGCTCACTTCCCCTTGCACCGTACGTGCTGCAGTTTATGGGTCTGCCTATCCCTGGTGCGCAAACCTTCATGTACTCAATTATATGTACCGGAATCGCTCTCTTCTCGGTTGGCAGTCTGGGCACAATTGTCACGAGAGGTAATTGGCTCAAGAGTGGTCTGGAGATGTTATCTATTGGCGCAATTGCTGCTGTAGTAGCGTATGCGTTGGGTGCCTTTATCGAACAGCTCATCTCAAAATAATGTAAATATGCGGGAATTTATTTTTGGGCGTGGTCAAGGTTGCGGTTGATACTGCCAATAAGTTGCGGGCCAACATAAATCATACCTGTTATCAACTGAACAAGGTCTGCACCAAGCTTCAGTTTGAGTTGTGCATCTTCTGGTGAAAAAATTCCGCCCGTGCCAATAATAGTGAATCGCTTGCGATAGTGCTTTTTTGTGAGTGCAATGAGGGTATTTGAGCGATCAAAGGTAGGTTTGCCACTCAGGTTTCCCTTTTGCTGTTTCCAATTACTGAGATCTTCCTTGGCTACAGCAGGATTATTTTTATCTTTGGTGAGGTTGCCTAAAATTACACCAGCGACAGTGTGTTTATCGAGGACTGCAAGCAGTGCAAGTGTTTCTTTTTCAGATTGATCAATCGGCATTTTAACGTAAATGGGTCTTTGTATTTTTACTGTATCTAAAGCGCTCAACAATACCTCTAAACGATCTGGTGTAGTAAACGGTTCGCCTCCAAACGTATTAGGGCAACTAATATTTAGTTCGTAGTAGCGATGTTTAACTTGTGATTTTTCAAAGAGAGCAAAACAGCTCATGATATCCATAATTTGTTCTTTGGTAGTTGAGAAAAGTCTATTGGTGCTGGCAATACTTATTCCAACAGGGATGGAAAACTCTAGCGGCTGCAGATTTTTAATGATTTGGTGTGCCCCCAAATTTTTTAACCCCTTATTTACCAGGAGTGCTTTTGAGTTGGGAAATCTTCCTAAACGTGGTTGTGGATTGCCTGCATATGGTTCCAGCGTGACAGTCCCGATGGTGTGCCAACCAAATCCAACAGCAGGTAAAATTTGCGTAAGATTGCCATTGTAATCAAATCCTGCTGAAAGCCCAACTGGATTAGGGAACGTAATGCCATTGTGTGTGGTTGCTAATTGAGGTGAGTAGTAGGCAAAGACCACACTGTTTAGCTTGCGCATCAGCCAAAACTGCCCCATCACTGCCCCCACACGAGTCATTAGGTTATGTACATTTTCAGGATCGAGTAAGAAGAATATTCGTTTTAGAATAACTGCATATACCAGGGCAACTGTCGTATGTATGAGCGTTTTGGTGAAGTATCCAGACTGAGTCTGGTAGTGGGCAACGTAGAACTGGGTAGTGATGAACAACAACGTGCTGATGATTGCAGATAATAGACAGTAAAAACACCAGGCTTGCAAAACTACCCCCATCAAGAAGATTAAGTATGCAGAAAATAGCAGTCCAAATAGTGTAACTATCTGCAGCAGATCAATGGGATTACTTTTTTTAACCTGAGTCTTTTGTAAAAATGAGGCTTTGGAGAAGTCAAACTCAATAAAATGCAAGATAGCTAGTAGAAAAACTGTAGCATAATAGCCTAAACCAAAAGCAGAAAGTGGCACGGGTCCTATAGACGCATAGGTGCTGGTAAGCACTGTTTCACATTGAAAGCCAGTGCCGCATGGTGGGACAATGCCAGCAAGTTTTTCGTAGGTAAGGTAGCCAGCATCAGCAATACCCAGCATGGAAAGAATAATGAGTAATAAAGATAGGTACACCTTCATACCAAGTATCCTACTGCGAGTTTTTCTGGAATACAAGGTATGTGTTTGCACTGCCCTCTTTGCTGTCGGCGTTAAACTGTGCAACAACTTGCAAGGTTTGCGTAGCTTGTTTGAGGTCATCAATATCTTCTTGAGAAAATGAGTGGCAGTAGCGTGCCACTGGTGCAGTATCCCATCCTAGTAAATAGTCACCCTGCTCAAGTTGGGTGGAATCAATTTTGAACACATCTGGTCTAATTGATTTTTCTGTATATCTCTTAAACTCTGCAAATCTCCAAAGTGAAATTAGTAAAAAACCTTTCTCTGCAACGAGTTTTGCAAGTTCTTGTAGAGCTTTTCTTCTTAGTTGCTGTGAAGGAAGATGATGGAATACTCCAAAACAGCTAACTATGGTAAAACTATCCGTTGGCAGTAGTTTGGCAGGTGTCTCACTCAGTAGTGCCTGAATAAAATCAAACTGAGATACTGATCCACTCACAGATAATTTTTCAATAACTGCTTTAGCATGCTGAAGTAAGAGTGCATCGGCATCAAGACCAAGATACGTGAAGTTATTTCCAACACTTTCATACATAAAAGTGCAAAATCTACCATTGCCAGCCCCAACGTCTAAGATTTTCAGATCGTTTGTAGTTTTCCATTGTGTCCCAAACTGTTCAATAAGTTGTATCCAACCCTGCCAAGGAGCTTGGCGTGTTTGGCTAAATGATTTGCCGACCTGCCGATAAAACTGCTCGTTTAACTTGTTGAGGGCAAGGATAGTTTGTGTATGCATAAATTCTAGTAACTTTGTGAGTAAAGCTGCCAGGTAATGGATTATAACAAATATGCCGATAAACAAGGTATAATACACCACTACCCATTGCCATGAATACACCTACTAACCATCAGCAAATGATTGCACTACTGTCAGAGTTAGAAAAAGTTGGTGAGCTTGTTGGTTCAAGCTACGGCAAGTTGGTCAAAAAATTCCCTAAGCAAGATGGCAATATTTTTTCAAAAGAAGAGATCATTAGGGCATATCGTCTGGTAGCAGGAACCGAAGGATTAGCGCCTTACAACGGTACCTTTACTGATAAAATTCGCATGAAACCGATTCGGACACAGTCTGGGGTTGCACCAATTACTGTCTTGACGAAACCATTCCCCTGCCCTGGCACCTGTATCTTTTGTCCCAATGATATACGAATGCCTAAAAGTTATTTAAGTGATGAACCAGGTGCACAACGTGCTGAGAGAAATTATTTTGATCCATATTTACAAACCTATAACCGCCTTCAAGCACTCCACAATATTGGGCATGAAGTGGACAAGGCAGAAATTATTGTTTTAGGCGGTACATGGTCGTACTATCCCGAGTCTTACCAAATTTGGTTTATTAAAGAATGTTTTCGCGCACTCAATGAGTTTGGGAATCGCGACGATCGTTTCACAATTGAACAGCGCTATCAAGAAATGCAGACAGCACTTGAAGAGAAGTTGCAGTATGGGTACAGCAACAATCCACAAGAAAATAATAAAAAACTAGAAGAACACAAAATTGATGGCACTTTCCTAAACAAAAGTTATAACCAAGCGGTCTCGCAGCTCTATGTAGCTCCTGAGCGGTTGGGAGGATTTCACCACTATCAATCAGCAACTTGGCAAGAACTGGCTGCTGAGCAAAAAACTAATGAGTTAGCTAAAGTACGCAATGTTGGTCTGGTGATTGAAACACGCCCTGACAATATTTCTGAAGCAGAAGTTGTGCGAGTTCGCAAACTTGGGTGTACAAAAACTCAAATTGGCATCCAAAGTTTGCAGGATACTGTCTTAACAATGAACAAACGTGGGCATGATGTTGCTGCTACTAGAAAAGCCTTTAGGTTGCTGCGGCGCGCAGGCTTCAAGATCCATGCACACTGGATGGCAAACTTGTATGGTTCTTCTGTAGAGCTGGATAAGCAAGATTTTAAAGAATTATTTAGTGATCCAGATTTTATGCCTGATGAACTAAAAGTGTATCCTTGCTCGCTTATAGGTAGTGCAGAGCTGATGCAGTACTACAAACAGGGAGTATGGAAGCCATATACGCACAGTGAATTGTTAGAAGTTGTTACTTCAGCAATTGAAAGTACTCCAGAATATTGTCGTCTAACAAGAATAATTCGTGACATTCCCTCAACTGATATCGTTGTGGGTAATAAACTGACCAATTTTAGGCAAGTGGCAGAGGCTGCTATGAAACAAGCTGGGGTTGTAGCTCGAGACATTAGAAGTCGTGAGATTCGTGATCAAAAGTACACTCGTGATGAACTGGAACTGCAAGAAGTGCGCTATGTAACCAGTACAAGTACCGAATACTTTTTGCAGTTTGTATTGGTGCGGACAAAACAAATTGTTGCATTTTTACGATTAAGTTTACCTTCAGAAACAGCTTTTATCACTGAGTTAGGTGAATCAGCTATTATTCGTGAAATACATGTGTATGGGGAGTTGGTGAAGCTGGGAGATCGCGGAACGGGTCGAGCTCAGCACCGAGGGTTAGGTTTAGAGCTGATTGAGCGAGCAAAAAGCATTGCAAAACATGCTGGGTTTTTAAAGCTGGCTGTAATTTCAGCGATTGGAACCAGAGAATACTATCGCAAACGTGGCTTTAGTGATGGCGAGTTATACCAACATCTGGAGCTTACCTAATCGCCTCTTTTCATTTATTCCAGATGCCAGTAGTCTAAAGCGGTGACAATAAAACAGCGCCAATCTACTTTTTACTTTTTGGTACTCACTGCACTTATAGCTGTTGTGAGTGTCCTAACATCGCAAAAAATTTCTACAGATTCACTAAGTACTGTGCTTGGTAGTGCAAAGGTTGTTAATACCACACAACTAATCTCTTCGCCTCAGAGCACTGCTTCTGCCAAGGTTGTACGGGTTATTGATGGTGACACGATTGAGTTAGAAAATGGGGAGAAAGTAAGATACATAGGTGTAAATACGCCAGAATTGCACCACCCACAAAAGGGAAAAGAATGTTTTGGCCAGGAGGCATATGAGAAGAACAAATCTTTAGTAGAAGGAAAAGTAGTTACTCTACAAAAAGATGTAAGTGAAACCGATCGGTATGGAAGATTGTTGCGGTATGTTTGGATCGATACCACTTTAGTTAATGAAAGTCTTGTTCTTGAAGGATATGCATTTTCCTCAAGCTATCCACCTGACATTAGTTTGCAAAAATTTCTGAATGCTGCCCAAGAGCGCGCTCGAGAAAATAAAGTAGGACTTTGGAGTGGCTGTCCAATTGAAAACTAGCTACTCTGCCATGCCGAAGCGCTCTTTAGTAAAAGCGATTTTTCGCTTCATCACCTGAGCAACATCAATATCAAGTTCGATTGCCAGCAGTATAAGCGAACCAAGTACATCAGCAAACTCATCTTGTATGTTTTGTTTTGAAAACTGTTGAATTTTTGAGTCACGTTGCAAGTTCATGCTAGTTAAGATCTCATCAGAGAGCTCACCAAGCTCCTCCACAATTTTCATAGTTCGAGCAAAAGTGCGATGATCCTGATTATGGAGTGGCCACTTGGTATTTAGTGTTTCTGAAATTTTTGTATATTCTGCAACTAATTCTTCAATGGTCATGACGCCTTTTATTATTTACTTGATTGATGCTGCTATTTTATCACTTTTTTGTAAAAATAGTGGTGCCCACTGTTTGATCCAACCTGTCCCACAGCCAGGTATAGTTGCAAAATCTGCATGAGACTTTGGGTTGTACATATGCATTAGTAGCAATTGGTAGTCACTGAGTACTTGCGCATAGTGTGAAAGTTTGAAGCTATTTTGGATAGCTAGTCTTTTTTGATGCAAAGATACTATTTGAGAATACTCAACTGGAGCTACTATTTTTTGTAGTACTGAACTAATTGAGAGATAGTCTTTGCCACTTGTTTGATTATTACAGTTATCACAGGTGCCACAGGGCAAACACTTTTTTTCACCAAAGTGCATTAGTATACTTTGCATGCGGCACAATTTTGAATCTATATATTTTTCTACTGCATGTAATCGTTGTATTGCGTAACTTCTAGCTTCTTTTGAAGTGCTTTCCTCATGTAAAGTGCTGTGTATATTTAGATTTTTTTGGTTATACAATAGATAACAGTGTGCTGCAGTACCATCTCTGCCTGCTCTGCCGATTTCTTGATAGTATGCTTCAATACTGCCGGGGAGATGAAAATGAATGATGAAGGAAATATTTGCTTTATCAACTCCCATCCCAAATGCCGAAGTAGCAACAACTATCTGCAGCGCATCTGCCATAAATAGTTTTTGAATATACTGTCGCTGTGCAGCAGGCACTCCACCATGATAGTACCCCACTGTAGTTGCCGTATGTAGAAATTTCTGGATAAACTCTGTTATTTTTTGTGCAGCTGAACGTGTACTGACATAGATAATTCCTGACTGTCCTAGGTGTTTTCTCAAGAGAAATAGAAGTAAAATTTCTTGCATTTGAAAACTTGTAGTTTCAAAAACGTTTATTTGTAAATTATTTCTCAAAAAAGATGCTCGAATATAGGATGGTGTCTGAAGGTTGAGATACTCAGTAATAGCATGAATAGTTTTGTGGGTTGCCGTAGCAGTAAAGGCTGCAATGACAGGCCGTCTTGGTAGCTGCTGTATGTAGTGCTTAATCTCTAAGTATTCGGGCCGAAAATCAGCACCCCACTCGATCATACAGTGTGCTTCGTCTACTACCACAAGCTGTACAGAAAGTTTTTTACACAGGCGGATAAACCTTTTATGTTTCAGTCTTTCAGGTGCTACGTAGAGTAATTTATATTTCTGTAGCTTTAGCAACTCAATTCTTTCTGACACTTCAGTGCGCGAAAGTGTGCTTGAGATATAGGTAGCTGGAACACCTTTTTTTATCAAATTATCAACTTGATCTTGCATCAGTGCAATGAGTGGAGTCACTACGATGGTGATGCCTGGAAACATCAGTGCAGGCAGTTGAAAGCAAATAGACTTACCTGCTCCAGTTGGTAACAAAGCCACAGTATCATTGCCTTTAAGAATACTTTCAATAATATCTTTTTGGAGCGGTCGAAATGATTTGTAGCGAAAATATCTAAATAAAGCTGTCTCAAGTTCCATTCAGCAATTGTAGATTGAGAATCTTACATAAACTGTAGAACGGGATACTGTTATCCAGCTTCTTTCTCGTCCTGATTCTGCAGGTACTTTTTGCCTTCTATTTTTGTAGGGAGTAGAGAAGTTTTTCCAGGATACATTTCGTATCCTTTGCCATACCCTAACGTTTTCATTAATTTTGTTGGAGCATTACGTACCTGCAGTGGAATAGGTAGGTTACCGTGTTTTTCAACGTCTGCCAGTGCAGCAAAGTATGCATCATATGCTGAACGGTCTTTTTTACATCGAGATAAATATGCTACCCCATGTGCTAAAGTAATCTGCGCCTCTGGATATCCAATTTGATGTACTGCTTCAAAAACACTATTGGCTACCACCAAGGCAGTAGGAGCAGCCAGTCCAATATCTTCACTTGCAAAAATTACCATCCGTCGTGCAATAAAAAGTGGGTCTTCGCCAGCATGTACCATTCGAGCCAAGTAATAGAGTGCAGCATCAGTATTACTTGCCCGCATTGATTTGATAAATGCACTAATCGTGTCGTAATGCTCTTCTCCCTTTTTATCATACTTAATAAAATTTGATTGGATACTAGTTTTCAGACTTTCAATCGTAACTGTTTCGTAGAGAGTGAGTGTCTGTTCTAATGCATTAAGTAATTTTCTACCATCTCCAGAAGCATAGTTGAGTAACCATTCTGTTGTCTCTTCGTCAATTTCTGCTGTTACTCCATGTTCTTCCCCCCAAAATGTAAATGCTTTTATAATCAAAAGTCTTAAGTCACTACTCTCAAGTGGTTGTAACGTAAACACTTTAGTGCGTGAAAGTAATGCAGAATTTACTTCAAAACTCGGGTTTTCTGTTGTTGCGCCTATCAACAAGATAGTGCCATTTTCTACATAGGGTAGCAAAAAGTCTTGCTGGGCTTTATTAAAACGATGGATCTCATCTAAAAACAAAACTGGTGCTAGATCTTGGTGCCCTAGCAATGATCTACGCTGCTCAGCAGCTTGCGTAACGATTTCTTTTATATCTGCTTTACCTGCAGAAACTGCAGAAAGCTCATAAAACTCCCTACTTTGCGCATCCGCAATGATTCGGGCAAGCGAAGTCTTACCCACTCCAGGAGGACCCCAGAGAATCATGGAAAATAATCTATCTTTTTCTAGTGCCACGCGTATTGGTTTGCCAGAGCCAATTAGGTGTTGCTGACCAATATACTCTGCAAGAGTTTTAGGTCGTAAGACAGTAGCAAGTGACATACGTACACCTTACGATAAAATACTATAAAATCGTTCTTTAATTGCTTCAGTCACAAGTACTTCTACCATGCCTTGATGAGGCTGCCCATAGTAGATTGTACTTCCAAGTGGGAGAAGTAGCACGGCCACCACCGCGGCCAAATCTTCTTCACCTTCTACCTTGATTATTCTGCTGCTCTGACCAGATGTGTATAACTGTAGTTCTTGGATAAAAACTTGTACAAAATCGAGAGTTATGTGTCCTGCGGGATTAGGTACGGTAGCCGTAATTCTTTTAATTATTTCAGAACTGGGTTGATAGGGGATTCGTTGTTTTTTGTAGTCCAGTACTGCAACTGAAAAGTGTAGTTTTTGACTCATAAAAGTTTCAAATGAGCTATCGCCCACAATACAGCTAAAAACCCTGTTATAGCTACTGCGTGGCTCAGAGACAATCCTTCCATGCAACTGTGTGAAAAAGTGTCTCTGAGTGTGGTTTAAAATAATTTCGCTAGTAAAAGTCTGTGCGTAGACAATCCCCTTACGAGATATCTCACCCATTCTAATTCGCCTACTCGAAATGGGACGTCCATCTGCAGCTGGCACGAGTGAAACTACTTCAATTGGCAGCTCTGGCAATCCAACTTCCTGGCGTTTGCTATTAATTTCTTTACCTCCTGCTTCAGTTTCTGGTGTTACAAAAACTGCTTCAATTCTCAGATCAGAGAGAGTCGGGCCATAGAGATCAGCCAGTGGGAATATCTCGCAAGGTATACGGTGTGATTGACAAAATGCTCTAACAGCTGCAGCACGAACCTCATAGGGTTCTAGTTGCTCTGTGAGTACCTTTGTATGATGTAAACTTTCTGTAGTTATCCCGATCAGTAAGTAGCCTGCGTGTTGGGCAATTTCTAGTAAAAATGCTTGGTGTCCAGCGTGAAAGTGATCAAATGTGCCGCCTAAACCGACATGAGTATACTGCATATATTTTTCCAAAACGTATGTCAAACACCTATTGTAACCTCGATTCTTGTTTAATCAGCTAGTGCAATTCTGCCTGAATCTTCTACAACGAGCTTTTCAGTACGTAATTGTTCAAGTGCCTGAGCAAAGTATAGTTTATTGGATCGCAGTTTGAGTAGCAACTGAGCTGTGGTTTGATAATCGTTTTGTGTTAACAATCTAATTATTTCACCTCGTACTTGTCTGAGTGAACCAGAAAACTTACTTTGCTTCGTATGCTGTTTACTCCTTCTACTCGGGTTGGGTAGGATTTTTTTTAAGTAACTGCCATAGTCCATCAGTGCCCAGTACCACTCTCGGGGGTGATCTGTATCGAGAGTTTTTTGGAGTACCGTCAGTATCTCTTTGTCAGTAACGGAAAACAATTCTGGAAAAAAGTGGTACAAATATACTGTTCGCACATTTGTTTCAATCAAAAGTACCGGTTGGTTGTAGGCAAATGCGCAAATCGCGCTGGCAGTATATGGGCCAATCCCTGACAGTTCTAGCAGTCCAGACTCTGTTGTGGGAAAGTGACCATCTCGATCGTTCTCAATTACTTTAGCACACTGAAGTGCGTATTTAGCACGGCGATTATAGCCAAGTCCCTGCCAAAGTATCAGCACTTCACTCAAGCTAGCCGCAGCAAGTGATTGCGTAGTAGGAAATCGCTCAATAAAAGCCAAGTATTTAGGAATAACACGCTCGACTTGCGTTTGCTGCAACATTAGCTCTGAAACCAATATTCTATAGGGATCTTTAGTCTGTCGCCAAGGCAGCTCATGGCGTCCATGTGCTGTATACCACTGTCTCAAAAATCTATAAAAGCCATACATTATTCTGTAGTATAGCGTATCTTTCTGGTTAATTCTCTTGATTCGTGTTACACTAACCAACTCAACTATGCCCAGCGATATTACTGTTATTAACTTTACTGATGTCCACTTTGAACATGGCTATCGCCGTGAAATTCTTGAAGGGGTCAGCTTTTCTGTTCGAGCAGGTATGAAAGTAGCGCTCATGGGTCAAAATGGCGCAGGTAAAAGTACCATTTTTAAGCTCATAACTGGCGCCCTCCGTCCACAATCCGGCTCAATCTCTGTTAAAAATGACTTTACAGTAGCAACAGCACATCAAGTTTTTACCCCTGCTGAACGTGACCTCACCGTAATAGATTTTTTTCAAACAGTCTGCCCAGTTGAGTCGCATGAGTTGAAGCGAAGAATGAGTGAGGTTTTAAATGCTGTAAATTTAGTAGCAGATACTAGTAAGCAAGTTAAAAGTTTTTCAGGAGGGCAACAGGCTCGCCTCCTTCTCGCTGCTGCTCTTATTCAAAAACCAGACATACTACTACTTGATGAGCCAACAAATAATCTAGATTCTGATGGCATTGGCCACTTACTGCTCTTTTTAATGGAGTATGAAAAAACTGTGCTTGTTATCTCTCATGATGCTGATTTTTTAAATACCTTTACAGATGGAGTCTTATATCTAGACAACTTTACCCGCAAAGTGGAACAGTATGTAGGTACCTACTACGATGTGGTGGAGCAGATCAAGGCACGCATTGAAAAGGAAAATAGTCAGAATGCTCGTCTAGCCAAAGAGATTCAAGAAAATAAGGAAAAGATAAACTTTTTTGCACACAAGGGCGGCAAGATGCGACTTGTGGCGCGAAAAATGCGTGAAAAAGTGGAAGCGTACGAAGAGGAAAAAGTTGATGTTCGTCGTGAAGATAAAACAATCCGTAAGTTTACGATCGATGTACAAAAAGATTTACCCAGCACGATTATAAAAATTGATTCATATACTGTGATGCAACATCAACAACTAGTGGAAAAACCTGCAAGAATTGTATTGGGCAAGAATCAACATCTACAGATTAAAGGACCAAATGGTATTGGAAAAACTACCTTGATAGATTCACTTGCCAAAGGCACTGCCGCAGGTGCCGCTATTTCAGCCGATGTGCGCGTGGGATACTATAGTCAGGACTTTTCAGATCTCAACTACACCCACACTGTTCATCAATCACTGCTTGAAGCAATGTTGTTGGGTGATGGGAGTGGTACTGAAGAGTACTTGCGCTCGGTCGCAGCTGGTTTTTTGATCACTTCTCACCTCATCTCCAGTGAAGTGCATAGTCTATCAGAAGGGCAAAAAGGCTTACTTTGTTTTGCAAGACTTGTCCTACAAAAGCCAGGGCTTTTGATCCTGGATGAGCCGACCAATCATATTAACTTCCGTCACTTGCCTGTTATTGCTGCTGCACTCAACGAATATGATGG
>JBILVZ010000036.1:0-11708 GCA_044370175.1 Methylococcaceae bacterium | reverse complement strand
AAATGATGATCCCAATACCAGCATGCAACATTTTGTTGCGTGCAGACTCGAGTTTGCCTTTTTCGCCAGCAGAAGTGAGCCAATCAAAGGCTCCCCAAATAAAGTAGAAAAACACAATAATCAGACCAATGGCCATAATACCTTGCATCAGTGAGCCAACAATACCACCAAAACGAGCTGAAGGCTCAGCTCCAGTCGCGCCAAGCAGTTGCTCTGATTGTGCAAGTGATTCAAGATCAAGTTGTTGTTGCATATAGGTTTATGGGGTGAAGTTAGTAATAAAAGTTGGACTTAAAATATTAAACTCAGTACCAAAGAAAATATCACTAATCACTCCAATAATAGTGTAGAGACTGACTAAGATAATTAAACCAATTACTGATTGGATCATTTTGTTGCGTGCAGACTCGAGTTTGCCTTTTTCGCCTGCAGAAGTGAGCCAGTCAAAAGCAGCCCAGATGAAGTAGCCAATCACCAACAATGCTCCAACGGCTGATAGTGCGTTCCAGGTTCTTAAAAAATAGAGGGAAAATAAATAGCCGCTCTCTGCATCTCGAGCAGTTGCGCCATTTGCCCCACCCCACTGACCTGGTATTGCTGGGTTGGTGATCTGGGCATATGCAGTGGTGGTGACGTTTGACCACAGTGCATAGAGTAGTGCGGGTATAGTGAAAGCTCGTATAGTTGCGGTTTTAATTTTCATAGGTTATGGAATGATGGTTTGCAAAACTTGTGCAGGGCGCAGCAACTGCAATCCTACGATAGAGCCAATTAAGCCGATAATTGCGTATGAACCAACTACAATAATCAGACCAATTGTGTTCTGAACCATCGAGTCTCGAGCTTTACTGATTTTACTGGCATCGCCACCTGCGGTAATCCAGTTGACTGCAGCAAGCATCATGTTTACTACAAAGAATAAACTTGCTACAACGGTTAAAATACCCAAGATTTGTGAAATGAATAATTCAAGGTTTTTTAAAACCTGAGTATTCGAGTTAGAGCCTTGGTTTATAACATTATTACCAACTGGTCTAATTGGTCCCAGAGAAGTTTGAGCTAGTTTAAGTGGTGCATGTAAGTTCATAGTGATCCAATAATTATACTACATCTGTAGCAAACTAATGTGAAGACTTCATATTTTTACTTTAAATCAATTGCTCCTGTTATTTTTGGATTAAGAATGAAGCTTGCATCACCAAAGAAAATGAGGCCAATTACCCCTGCAATCAAGTAGGCACTGGCTATAATTGCTAAACCAATGGCAGTCATGGTCAATGATTCTTTCACGGTAGCCATGGCTTTGGCATCGGATTGGCCAGTGATGAGAACGAAACCAGCATACAAAAAGTTAAAAAGCGTCCAAAGTCCACAAATGATGACAAAGAAGTTGATAAGCCTACTTATAAATAACATTAGGCCGGATGCACTATTACTATTATTTTGATTATTAGCCAAAAGGTTTAACTGGGTGATTGCTGCTGGAGGTTTAACCTCCCCAAGTTGTGCTGAACCACAATCCCCCCCATTGGGATACACTATACAATTTTGATCTAAAATGCACTTCTTATTATTTAAGCATTGGTTGATACTCTGACACCCTCCCATATATGTGAGTCCATTTGGACATGCTGCCAAGACTTGAGGTGAAAAGAACAAACCACCAATAGTGAGTGCAAGTACAACAAACAGTATTTTTTTCATATTAAATCTTTGGATCTAAGAATATACTGGCGTCACCAAAAAAGATAAACCCAACCAACCCGGTAAAGGTGTATGCCAGGACGATCAGGAGTAAGCCAATCGTACTTTGGGTAATCTGTGTGCGCGCCTTTTCAAAACCACCCGCGTCACCACTCGAATTTAAAAGGTGGTACCCAGCTAAAATACCATTAAAGATGACCCAAATGCCCATCACGACAGAAAAGAGGGTAATCATATTGGAAACAAAGTAGATCACGGCGATATTTTGTCCTTGCGCCTGTGCTTTGGCACTGATTTGAGCAGTACCTGGTGGCGCCTTGATAGTGCCAATTCCCAAACTATCAGATGTTTGCGCGTAGAGCGGCGTGTACTGAGCACCAATACATACACTACCTACAAGGAGTAGGACGAATAGTGCTGTGCGTAGTAGTTTTTGTAGCATACCTTGTTTTTATAGACCAACATCTACTCCAGTTAAGACTTTGATGATTTGGAGTACCCAGTATGCAGAAAGCATGATCACCAATCCTGCGATGGTAGCGGTAATAATGCCTTTGGCTTCTTCTTTGCCTTTAGTGCCTTGCGAGATAAACTTGAAACCTGCCAGTAAAATAAGGAAGAAGATAATGACGCCAGCAATCGTAAAGAGGTTGGTGACGAGTAAGTTTACCAAAAATGCAGGTGAGTTGTATACTTGGCTGACAGGAGTGCTGTCGCTGAGGCAGAGGGTATCTCCCAGATTCAACTCATTTTTACCAAAATCTGAGTCGCTACATGCTGCATATACTTTTTGGACAAACAAAAACATATACTGGTATTATACGGTGTAGCTGTGAGAAAGTACACGCTTTGTATGAATAGAGCTGCTGAAGCACAACTAGTTGAACTATTAAAACTTGCTGACAAGACGGCAGTGGAGTATTGGTTTGCTGAGTTTTATCCTAAATTACTGCAATTCATCAAGAAAAACATCGATTGCAAACAAGATGCTGAAGAACTCGCACAGCAGACATTTTTAAACTGCATGAAAAATTTACCGCTCTTTCTGGGTGGATCTTCGCTCTGGACCTGGATGGTTTCTATCGCGAAACATGAAGTTGCCGACTACTATCGAAAAAAGTATGCCAAACGCGCTATTCAGACCTCACCACTCTCACAACTGCTTTCAGTGGAGAGCGTGGATGGTGCACACGAAATTTCGCTCAAAGTAGTGGCGGTACTTAAAAAAATGGGTAGTTATTCCCAAGAACTACTCCTAAAGAAGTATGTTGACCAAAAATCCGTACAGGTAATTGCAGATGAAGTAGGAAAAACAGTAAAAGCGGTTGAGTCGGAGCTCTTTCGTGCGCGCAAAGAGTTTAGACTTCTCTATGATGCTGAGGACTAGAAAAAATGCAAACAAATGAAACCCAAAAGTTTTTGAGTAAACTGCAAGCTCAAGCAGAACTGCAGGCACGACTCAATACCCACCGCTTTTTCCCTTCTCAAATGGATGAGATCACCTCCTTTATTGGTAGATATCCCTGGCAAGTAGTACTTGTTGCGTCAGGACTGACTTCTCTTTGGATTGAAGTTCTGACGAGGGCGTAGTAATATGAAAACTGCATATCTCACTTCCATCATCTATGCTATTGCCCAGATCACTGGTGGGTTATTTTTGCATCCATATCAAACAATGCAGTCACTTGCACAAGATAAAGTATTTAGTTGGTTGACTTTGCTACCGATCTTGGTTTTTATTTTGTCAAAAGTTGTCTGGATATATCTTATTGTACCGATGGTGCAGTTTGTTTTCTCTTGCAGTACAACATATTTTTTTGGGTGTGATCTCATTCCCTTTTTTGCAAATTGGCTGTTGCTGTTTTGTATCTACTGGCAAGTGTTGCTCATCTACCTATTCTTGCGCTTTACAATCATCTTCCAAGACGCGTAATCACGCCTAACCGCAAATCTGCTTGCGTGATTTGTGTATTCTTTTGCGACTAAATACATAGATGACAAACATAGCAGAACTTTGGCGAGAAACAGCTTCGCGGTATAATGGCCCGTTCGTTTGGGCGATTGTGGCTGGTGAGGTTCGGATAATTCCCCGCAGGTATCTACCCACTCTTGAAAAACATGGCGAGCAAGGTACCGAACTGCCTGAGTTTTGGCAACAAGCAATAGTAAGAAACCTGGGAAACCAACAGCAAGAAGTATAGAGGCAGAATAACCTATGGCAGATACAGTAGTGTTAGTAAACGAGTTAGATGAAGTAGTTGGGAGCATGGATAAAATCGAGGCGCATCGAGGAGATGGGAAGTTACATAGAGCGATTTCTGTGTACCTATTTAGAAAAAATCCTCAGACACAGCAAGTAGAATTGCTCGTGCAGCAGCGCAGTAACAAAAAAATTGTGGGAGCGCTTTGTTGGGCAAATACTGTCTGTGGCAATGTTTGGCCAGGAGAGTCATATGAAGCGTGTGCACTGCGTCGATTGGATGTGGAGTTAGGTATTACGAGTGATGGATCTGGAAAGCCAATTGAGCTGCAGCCGGTTGAGAAGTTTCAGTATCAAGTGAAGTGTAACGAGGAGTTTAGTGAAAACGAAATGGATCAAGTTTTTGTGGGTTGGTTTTCAGATTCCCCAAGCCAAAATCCTGACGAGGTGGTGGGAGTCGAGTGGGTGTCTTGGGATGCACTAGTGGATGTACAAGCTCGCAAAAACATGCAAAAAAACTGGGCGCCTTGGTTTGATATTATGATGGAGAATAAAAAAATAGTACATGCTTTAGCAGCATATATAGGTAATAAATAGTATGCAAAACACAATAGAACATTTAGGTGCATATAGCTTTTTATTTACTCAATCAAGTGAGCTGTTGTTTTTATTTTTGCCAAAAGAAGATCTCGGAAAATCAGAGGCTGTGCCCAATACGGCGGTTTGCGAATTGCATGCCTTGTCTCCAGCAATGTTGGGCGTGATAAGTGGTGGTGTTGATCCAGGTGAGGAAAGCGATTTGCGCAGAACAATAGTTCGAGAGGCAGCAGAAGAGCGTGGTTGGTCACCCAGTGTTGCACAAGTGACCAATGGATATCCAAGAGTGACGGTCTTGCAGCAACGCCCAAAAAATGGAACACTTACGCAGGTACGTATTGCTGGTGTGGGACACAGAATCATTTTGAATGAGCAAGAAGAGCAGTACCTTGTAGCAAACCATCCACATCAAATTATTGCTCCAGCGGCCCTCTTTGATGTACTGGAAAGGGAGGGGAAAACACTCTTTAGACCATTTGTGTATGTTGCACTGCTCAAAGCTGTAGAAGAGCAGTTGCATATAGTGTCAGTGTAAAAAGTACGTATGAAAAAAAATATCACACTCATCAAACTCGGGGGCTCGATCATCACCAACAAAGAAGTGCCGATGCTTGTGCGCGAAGACGTTTTGAAGCGACTGGTCGAGGAAATAGTTCGCGCTCAAAAAGAAACAGGTGAGTTATTCATTGTGGGACATGGGCAGGGTAGTTTTGCTCATGCACCTGCTCTACGCTACAAAACTATGGATGGTTTTATCACTGCTGAAAGCCCGGTGGGGATGGCAATTACGCAAGATAGCGCTGCACAGCTGAACAGAATTGTTGTCAAAGAATTTTTGGCAGCAGGAGTGCCTGCCGTCAGCTGCAGTTTTAGCAATACTCTGGTGACAAAAGGAGGAGAAGCTGCTCATTGGTGTAGTGCAGTTTTGGAAGAGTATCTAGCCAAGGGATTATTCCCCATCACTGGTGGTGACGTGATTGTCGACAGTGCACAAGGGTGTACGATCTGGTCTACAGAAAAAGTGCTCGGGCATATTGCCGCTCATTTTGCTCATTCTCCTATGTATTCTGTCAAGAAAGTTATTCATGTGGCAGAAGTGGCTGGTGTGCTAGATGGAACTGGTGCGGTCATCCCTGAAATCACCAGTTCAAACCTCGAAAAAGTGCGTTCACTAATCACTACGACCAAAGGTTTTGACGTGACCGGTGGTATGGCTCATAAACTTGAAGAATCAATGAAGCTAGCAATCGGTGGAGTGAAGACAGGGATCGTTACTGGGTTGGAAAAGGGTGTGGTATATAGTTCACTAATTGGAGAAAGAATTGCTGGCACAGAAATTAGGGTATAAAGCACTAAAAATTACTAAGGTACGGTATGCATACAGAATCAGTCCCAAAACATATTGCTATCATTTGTGATGGCAATCGGCGGTGGGCAAAAGGGCACGGGTTGGAAGTTTTCTTGGGACATCAGCGCGCGGTTGATGCAGTTTTTGAGCCACTGATTGATCGAGCAGGTGAACATGGTGTGGAGTACATCACGTTTTGGGTGTTTAGCACTGAGAACTGGCAGCGTGCCCCACGGGAAGTTGCGTATTTGTTAGATCTATTCCGTAAAACATTTGATACACAGGTAGAGCGATTGCATCAAAAAAATATACGAGTACAGACCATTGGCGACATTTCAAAATTTGACCAAGATATTCAGCAACGGATCGCCAAAGGTGTAGCACTGACTAAAAATAATACAGGAATAACTGCAGTGTTTGCCTTAAATTATGGAGGGAGAGATGAGCTGGTGCGTGCAGTGCAGCAGTTGCGCAGAGACGAGCCTGAGGTAGCTGCCACTTCAGAGAAGATTTCACACTACCTTGATACTGCAAGTATGCCTGACCCCGACCTGGTGATTCGCACTGGTGGTGAGCAGCGACTCTCTGGATTTTTGCTGTGGCAGATCGAATATGCTGAGCTGTCTTTCCCCGAGTTTTATTTTCCAGATTTTACTCTAGAAAAACTCGATCAACTGTTGGGAGAGTATGCGTGTAGAAAGCGACGGTTTGGGAAGTAGCTGAGGAGAGCACCTACCTAGACACAAGAATTTTTTTCCGTGAGTTGCTGCCCTAGAGGATCTGAATACTAAACACAATTTCGATGATCTGCATGATCCAGTAGGCTACAAAAAGTAGGATAAATCCAACAATTGCCGTGGTAGCGCGTTGCTTGCCTGCTTCGATGGATTTGCTGCCTTGGGATGCTCCAGCCAAGATTTGGAAACCCGCCCAGACGAGCATAACAAACAAGATAAGGCCGGCAATCGGGAAGGCAAAGAGCAAGACCCGAGAAATAATACCTGCTGGAGAGGTGAAGTACTGGTCGTTAATATTCTTTTTTCCAAATAGTGCTAAGGGATTTAATGAAGCGAAATCTTCAGAATTTGGAGCTTCAAAAATATTATAGTTATCAGCAGTAGGATCAGTTCCAGTATCTGTTGTTGATCCATCTGTGGGAGTACTTCCATCAGCAGGTGGTGGATTTCCCTGTTGAACTGGTTTCGTATTAGTACATTTGCCATCAGATCCAATCCAGCCGCAGCAATAGCTTTCTGCAGCTACTGAAGCTGATGGATTTTGTATTGGCGTATTAGGTGCACCTGTGCAGTTGCAAACTGCGGTATTGTCTGTGTGTGTTCCTCCGCATAGCAATGTAACTTGGCCTCCGCCACCAGTACTAGGAGAACCCGGACATTTTTGCCCACTGTTATCCTGCTGGTCTAAACAAGCATACCCAAATGGACTGACTGCCTCAGGTGCATCTACACATCGATATCCCGTTGCACACATGCCTTCATTACCACATTTATTAACAGTGGAAAATCCACCACATTGTTTGTTATATTCGTTTGCCATGTTTTGGCAAGCAGACTGAGCTACGCATTTTTTTGCATTTGCATCACACATATACCCAGCTTGACAACCGCCTGATACTCCGCACCATTGATTGGTAGAGTTTGTATATCCACAAACTTCACTTTTCGCTGCATCTCTATTTGCACATTGTCCTTCATAGGTAGCTCCAGCTGCAGTTGATTCACACTTTCCATTATTAAATCCCCACCCAACAATACAAATCTCATCAGTCCCACAGCCTACTGTTTCTCCACATTGGCTGTGTGTCCCTAGTCCCCCACAACTAGTTGCTGCCAAAGCAGGAGCGTTAAACGCAGCTAAGAGGTTTAAACAAAAAAGTATGAGGACTAGTATTAGGCTTTTTTTCATAATTTATGGGTTAGGATTTACGCCAAACCCTGGAATATTAAAAATAGTAACGCCAATAAACTGCAAAATAAATACTGAAAAGATTATAAAAAGTAAACCAATAATTGCTGAAGTTATCATCTCACGAGCTTCATTGACTTGCTTGGGATCGCCTTGCGAAGTAGTGATCATAAAGCCACCAGCCAACACCATGAGTAACGTGATCCCGCCACCAATCCCCAAACCTATTTCCAAAAAAGTTCTAACAATTGATTTTGGACTGCGATCTATACAGCCTACGGCAGTCCAAACCCCATTCTTGTTGAGGCATTGAGTGCACTTACCATTACTAACTGAGTCAGAGACTTGACTACAAAGCTCAAAAACGCGTTCTTCGCCACTTGGGTCGGATGAAGGCATTGTAGATGAACAACTATCACTTTCACTACAGCGTCCCTCTACCTTAAATTTGGCAGTACAGTTACCTTTAAATATAGTATTAATCGTATTGCCTAACTTGACGTCATAGTTGCCAGCTTGCAAAGAACTTACCTCATATTTCCAAACACCCGGAGAAACGGTAGATTCTGATAAAGCACGTGGAGCTATGCCATTTATGAATACTAAGCCACTATATGGATTACCGCTAGAATCCTTTAAACCACTTACTTCGAATCTAATAATAGAACTTGTATCAGCACAGCTAGCATTGTTATTTAATACGCATTGTTTAGTACTCCCACTCGCAAGTTTTTTCTCTTGCGTAACCTTAACGGCTTCACTACAGGTTGGACCATTATTAGTAATGAGATAATAACCAAGCTGGCAGTAAGCTGGGGTAGTGTAGATACCAGTCAAACTACCTTTTTTAAAGAGATAGACATACTTGTAGTCTTTATTTAGATATTCAAAATAAGATTTAATATTAAAAGCAGATGAGTTTCCTGTTAATGTTAATTCCACTGACTGCGTGTTTTGGTCTACAGTAAACTCATTACTTTCACCTGCAGCAACCCAGTCGGACATTCCATCTACTAAGTCTGCAAACATATCATTGGAATCATAGATCCATGCTTTGTAGGTACCGGTCTCGAGAGATGAAACCCCAAGCGTTAATTTTAGTTCACTAATTTGACCTTCTTGAAAAGTTGCTGCATCACCAAGTTTGCCCTGTAGTATGCGGATTGAACCTTTGCTGACATCACTACAGTTAGTATATGCAGCCTGTACAGGTGCTGGTGTAGCGAGAGCTACAAATGGGTACAACAAAACAACAAACAACTTAAAAACAGCTATCCATCGGATGGCATTTTTTTTCATATCTACTAATTAGTTTTCTTATAGCCTGATACTGTATTGTACCGCATATAAGAAAAGAATGGAAATAGGGGACACAGTTCATTTGATCCAGATTTCTGATACACTACAGCTGTACATGCGCGCGCCCCTGCACAACACTGCCCAAAGTTTGTTGATGATTCTTTTGCTTGGAATTGGTGTATTTTCACTTTTCAATCATCCTCATCTCTCCACACTTCTCTCGCAACCTGTCCTTGCACTTGATGAAATCGAGTCGTTGCAGCGTGAAATTACCGAACTTGAAAAACTTAAAAAACTCTCTGAGGATGCCACTCGTCCACTTGAAAAGGAAGTTACTACTTTGGAAAGTAGAATAAAGAATGCCCAAAGTGGGATCATCAAAGCACGTGCTGATGCTAAGGCCTTAGCTGCTGACATAGAAAAACGTGAGGAGGAACTGGCGGTCTACTACACATTGCTAACTGAGCGTGTTCGCAGTCAATACAAACAACTTCGGGTGGTCTCGCCACTTTTGATAGCGTTTGCTAGTAAAGATGCAGCTAATCTGGAAAAGGGAATTATGTACCACACAAATGTTCGGGAGAAAAATCAGGCTTTGATCCACTTGGTGGGCAAAGATATTCTCCAACTAGAAGCAGATAAAAAAGCACTTGAGAAGCGACAAGTGGTATTGGCCAGTTTACAAAAACAGCTCGACGCACAATCTGACTTTTTCAAAGGGGAGATTCAAAAAGCAAAGGCATATCAAAAAGAACTGACAGGCAAAATTGCAGCATTGAGTGCCAAGCAGCAGGCGATTTTGTCGGCTCGTTCAGGTACATCCATTACCTCAGTGGGTGAAGTGCCACTGGCTGATGATCCCAATGCCTCCATAGCTTTTAGGTCGCAGGCACCAGGCAATTCATTTGCGGTTTTTAGTTTCGGTGGGTATACCCACCGCAACGGCATGAGTCAGTACGGAGCAAAGGCTCGCGCGGAGGCGGGGCAGTCAGTAGAGGACATTTTGAAAGCATACTACCCCAACGCTACTTTGAAAAAAGATTATAGCGCGATGGGGGAGATTGACGTACAAGGGTTTGGCAAGATGTCGTTTGAAGATCGCTACCTTCAGGGTATCTATGAAATGCCCGGCAGCTGGCATAGCAATGCGCTCAAAGCACAGGCGATTGCCGCACGTACCTATGCCATTAAGTACACAGGGAATGGCAGTAAAGCGATCTGTACTACTGAGGCTTGTCAAGTTTTTAAGAATAGTAAAAAAGGTGGAGAGTGGGAAAAGGCGGTCAATGAAACTAAGGGGTGGGTACTCGTGGACGGTGGAGGGAGTCCAGTTTCTACACAATATGCATCTACCCACGGTGGCTATGCAAACACCAGTGGTTGGGATACCACCGATAAAAATGGTGGTGGCGACTGGTCAACACGTGCCTACGAAAGTATTGCCAAAAGTCCCTGGTTCTATAAATCGTGGTACCGCAATGGCTATTCAAGCAGTGGTGCCAACTGTGGCCGCAATCACCCTTGGATGTCTCAAGAAGAAATGGCAGATATCATCAATGCCTGGCTCGTGCGCAAAGATCCAAAAGGTGCTGATACCGACAGAATTGTGCCGGTGACAATTAACACCTGTAACGTGGGTGGAGGTGGAGGTAATCCATACTCGATGGAAGAACTGCGCGGACTTGCTAATAATTCTGGTGGAGCAGTGACCAGCATTAGTGATGTGACGGTTTCACACTCAGGCAGCGGCCAAACCGCGACCGTGACATTCCAGACCAATCGTGGTACTGTTTCCATTCCAGGTAGTGAGTTTAAATCTACCTTCAACATCCGTGCTCCAGGTTATCTGCGAATCCCCCAGAGCAGTTTTGCGTTTTTTAATGTGGAGTTTAAACGGTAAATTAATTAACGATGTAGTCTTCTTCAACATGCTCTCCAGAGATCGGATTTCGCTGAAAAAATCCTTCTGCTAGCTCTTCAGAAATGCCCATTAAATCTATATCAGCCTGCGATAATTCAGGTACGTTGTTAGTTGCAAGCATAATTTTGCCTTTGATTTCACCTATCCTGATAGCATACTGCATAAAATATGCACTAAGAACAGGATTCGTTCTATTCGAAGTAAGTGCTGTTAATTCTTTCTGTATTTCAGCAACTACAGCGGTAATACCTTCTGGTGTGTATATTGTATACCCCGGTTCTGTACTATTAAGTGGAACCAATTTCCCTGGAGGTTTGCTCACTCCTTCTAAATGACTTGGGTTTTGATAAAATTGCACACCTTTTTCAAGTAATCGTTTATAGCATCGTTTAAAGATATCATTTGCACTCAGTACCTCACCAAATCTTTGCAAGTCTTTCTTTTGATGTAACTTAAAATCACCGTGTAAGCGAGCAGCAGTATAAACTTCCTTGGCTGCAAGAAAGAATAATAAACCTGATAAATCAAATTTATCATCACTAATACCTACCGCTTCAACTAATTCTTTTTGGTACTCTCTCACTTGCTGTAGGATAGTTCCTCTTGAAGAATTAGGGTCTCCATCAATCAAGCTATAGCCATATTCAGCATTGAGTGATTCAGTTACTGTTTCTCCCTTCCATTCAAACTCAAAGGGAACATCTTCAACGATA
>JBILVZ010000011.1:0-34119 GCA_044370175.1 Methylococcaceae bacterium | reverse complement strand
GTCTCCTTGGACATGTAATAGCCTGCTGGCGGTGGTAGTACCAATACCGACATTGCCAGAGGTGTTGGAGAGCGTAATGCCGGTGGTCCAGGTATTGGCAGCACTCTTATATTGTAAAGATAGCGGTGCACCAGCAGCAGGGCGGAGGGTGGCGGCAGAGTTATTGCCCAAGGTAAAGACTCCTGAAGCAGAGGCGGTACCAGCTACGTCGAGAGTGGCTATTGGGTTGGTAGTACCAATACCGACATTGCCAGAGGTGTTGGAGACAGTCAGAGCAGTAGTCCAAGCATTTGCACCGCTCTTATATTGGAGGGTAAGCGGTGCACCAGCAGCAGGGCGGAGGGTGGCGGCAGAGTTATTGCCCAAGGTAAAGACTCCTGAAGCAGAAGCAGTTCCAGCAATATCGAGGGTAGTTTGCGGTGAGGCACTGCCAATCCCAACATTACCATTATTGGCGACAAAAAGTCTTGAGGTAAGACTGGCATCACCACCGACTGAGGTACGGAGGTTAAAGGTACCACCATTAAGCACATTGTAGGTAGTAGCTGGAGCAGCTCCAGTAGGAGCTGCAATTGCTAGATTACCAGAAATACTAGCGGTCGGTGTGCCGGCTGCAACATTGATAAAGGCAAACTTAGCAGAAGCTGTAGCAGAACCACCTAAAAGAAGATCTGCTACTCCAGCATATTCTGCTCTAGGGTGGAGCGCACCGTTTGTGAGTTTCCAGTAGCCAATATCAAATAACGTCGCTGGATTCACCCATGTTGTGCTGGTTCCATTGTTTGAGGTCAAGAGCCAGGTGTTGCTGCCAGGACTATTGCTCCCATCATAGAATGCTCCTGTCAAGCGCATGTCCCCTTGTACATGTAGACTGCGTGAAGCGGCTGTGGTGCCGATACCGACGTTGCCATCGTTGGCAATGATAAAGGGTGACGTGTCTCCACCAGCGTCATCTACTCTAAATGAAGTTCCACTGCCATAGTTTTTGAAGTAAAAGGCGGTCCCTGTTGAAGCAGCGTAGTTTTGTGTTGCATCAATGACACTGGCGGTGTGAGCTAGGGTGCCCGCACTTTGGGTACCATCATCAGTAATTTCCACTAATGCTCCTGAGATAGTATGAGTATTCCCAGAGTTATTAAGAGTGATACTGCGCGCAATATCCAGTGTATTGCCCGTTGAGTCCAAACCCGTGCCGCTATTGAACGTTTGAGAGTAAGAAACATCCACGATGTCACCTGTGAAGGCTGTTGATCCAGAGGTACCAGTTTTATTAACCGCAAGCAGTTCGCCACTCGACATATTAGTAGTCTGGGAAGCGATATTGAGCGCAATGCCAGTAGTGACAGAGGCAGACGGAATATTGAGTCGATCATTGGTACCCAGCTCAAGTTGGTTTGCTGCACTTCTAAAGAGCTCCGCGTCAATGGTGCCAGCAGATCCAAAACCAATTCCACCTATTGAGGTAGTGCCACCAGCATTTAATTCGAGTAAATGGCCTGGATTGGTGGTGCCAATACCAAGGTTGCCACTCTCCAAAAGTGTCATCTTAGCAGCCAAGTTGGCATCTCCACCTGGTGAAGTTTGAAAATCTAAGCGATTGCCATTTAAGATATCAATAGTAGAAGGATTACTGCCTCTGAACACTAAACTCCCAGAAGTAGATGCGTCGCCAGCTACATCTAAAAGTGCGGTTGGATTGGTAGAGGCGATTCCAACATTACCTCCATTCATCACTTTAAAACGAATACTATTGTTGGTTATAAACTCAAAAGAGTGATTGGTAGTTGTTCCTAAACGAGCGACATTAGCAGTTGAGAGTTCAAACTTTGCTTGAGCAGTACCATTATTTAGGCGCATCAACAAAGCACTTGCTCCTGAATTCACGATGTCCAGCTGAGCATTGCCTGCAGTAGTAGTGGTGCCGATACCAATATTGCCATTAAAGATCCCTGCATCTCCACTTGCGGCAGGGTCAATAAAGTAACTGGTATTATCTCTGTCCAAGAAACGACGACCATAGACGTATCCAGCATTTGCACCAGAGCCAATTACTTGAAAGTCTGCTGAAGCAGTTGAGTTACCACCAATGACGAGGTCGGCGATATCTGCATATTCATTTTCAGGATGAAAGACATTGCTAGTATTTTGCCAGATTTCGTTAGTAGGACAGTTGCCAGAAGCATCACAGACCTGATTACCATTCTGGTAGATAGTTGTGCCGTATATATTATTCCATCTGGTGCTGGGTGCACCAAGATCATTGGCGTTGTTTGCTGAGGGTAAAATGTCGTCAGAAACTATAAAATTTGATCCGTCCCAGCGAGTATATTCGGTAGTTCCATTTCCGAAGTATATATAGTTGTTTATCTGAGCGTCACCCGAAACTGTTAGTTTTTGTGAGGCATTTGTTGTTCCGATGCCAAAGTTGCCTGCACTGTTAACGATTGAAAGTGCTGTGCCAGCACTGTTTTGCCACTCTTGAATATTCCCGGTTCCCGAGGGGCCACCTCTAGTAACCAGAGCAGTACCTCCAGCATAGGTGGCTGATAGGGTAGCTCCAGGAGCAGCAATATATCGGGAAGCGATGATATTTCCAAGTCCATTGGGTGAAAGAGCAATATTGCCATTGGCAGTAGTTTGCAGAGTAAGTGCTGTTGCCTCTAACGTCAAAGTCCCTGTACTTGCCTTTATTTTTGGAGTTGCCGTTCCAAGCACAACCTCACCACTGCTGTTCATCACCAGCACACTACTTGGAGTAGCAATCTCTGCAGGAGGAAAACCTTGGAGTGTCTCAGCGTTAATAGCATAGGGCACTGTCTTAATACTTTGGCGTGGTGAGAGTGTTTCTCCTGCTACTTCCACCTGGAGCCAGACGTTTGTATTTTCACTAAAAACGTTTGAATCAATCTCAGCGCCACAGTCTGAACCTAGCCCAGTATTAAAAATACCATCCTGATCGGGAGTAATACTACAGGTTCCAGAGTCCCATAATAGTGTTCCTCCTACGATGCTAGGGCCACTGTTATACAACCTGAAGCGCATGTTGGTAGCAGCCGTAATAGGATTTTGAGCGGTATCAGTCAACCTTCCCTGGAAAGAAAGCGTGCGATTCGGACGATTGAGACTGGCAGGGAAGGCTTGTGTGGCGGGTGGCTGTACAAAAAACTCAAGATAGCCAAAATAAGAAAGTCCTATAACAAATAGGGCTAGTAAAGCGATGTTGAGGTAGTTAAACAACCATTGATTGGTTTTTTTATGTAACCGTGCTTGGAGCTCTTGCAAGCTACTCTTAAGTTTAAAGTTATGTTCTTGTTGTCTTGGTGCCCCATACTGTATGGCTCCAAGAATTGAAGTTGCTGAAGTATCCTGCCGAGTACTAGCCGTTTTTGGAAGAAGGCGAGTTAGGGCATATGTATCAGTAGTAGAGGGGTGCGCGCCAGATGTTGTTTCGGTTTCTATTCGAGTCTGATCTGAGCCAAAAATAGCAGTGAGGTTGAGTGTTTTATTCAAAGCAACAAGCCACTTGAGATTGCTAGGTAGCAGGACAGCAACTTCAGAGAGCCAAAGACCAAATTGAGTCAGGCTGCTCAGTTTGCGTTTCAATGTGGCGTTTGATGCTCCTGCCATATACTCGTTCCTCAAGAAGGAGAGTAGTTTGGGTTTTACTAAGATTTTTTCAATGTCAGAGTCTTTGCAAAATGCGAAAAATTGATTGATATCACTGCGATAGTTTTTTATGGTTGATTGCGAGCAGCCTTTATGTGTCACTGCTAATAGGTATTGGCGTAAAAAAACTGCCGTCTGGAGTGGCGGATAGGTTTTAACAAACTGCATCAGTAGCGCGAGCGCTGTATCGCTTATTTGAGAATGTTTCTGAAATTCCAGAAGAAACGCTTCAAGTTGCTGAAGAGAGGTAGTTGTAGTACCCAATGATTTGAAGAGAGTGACCAAAGCAAGTTGTGATTCCTGAAAAAGTTCCTGCGACACCCCAGATCTCTCACAAAATGTGGAAAAAGACTCAAGCAGGCCAGTTATATATAATTCTTGGGCAGTCATAGGGCAGGTGCTCTCAATGAGAACTCATAAACATCTGTACCAGATTCATTAGACCAGTTAGATGAGTACCTGTTCAGTGTACTTATTTCTTCAAGTGCTAGTCAAGAGTGCCTAACTAGATCAAAATTTGGGTTTTTACACAGTGTCTATAGATCAAGAATGTGCGTAAAAAGACGGTGTAATTAAAACGCTTTTCACGATGCTCAAAATAGATCAATGATGATCCATATTTACAAAGTTGCTACTGAAAAAATCTAATTTTAGAGCAACAACAATAACTTTAGATGGGTGTTGATTTGTTTAGTAAAATGTACTACATTAATTAAAAACTAAATAAATAATATAAAATAGGTGAAAATGATCTGGTATAGGTTGGTATTATTAGTGTGTTTATCCACATCAGTAGATAATGCTGATGCTTTGGGTGAATAAGTTGCTTTTCTGCAAACTGTTACAGCAATCTGAGTCAGATATATTCTTGTAGTTTTTAATAAAATCTATATAAGTTCGGGTTTACTATGCAATGCTAGTTGAGGAAAAATGGCAATAAAGAAAAATGCTCAAAAGCTACTACTGGCACTATTTTCAAGTTCAAAGGTGGCCCCTGTTGTTTTGCCAACAACGCAGCTGCGGTACCTAGTACCAGATATGACCGAGAGTGGCTATCGCTCGTTGTTACTATTTTTAGAAAGAAGACAGTATCTCTTCAGAGAAAAGATATTTGGCGCTGTTTCGATTGGTATTACAGATGAGGGGAGAAAGGCAGTATTAGCTCTATTTCCGGCACTTGCTGAGCGTTGGGCTAGCTGGAATGGACAATGGATGATGCTGGTCTTTTTAGATGCTCCTAAGTCAGATCCAAACTTCAGATATTTACGACAAGCACTGCTTGCAGAAAAATCGCTTCCGCTCTCCAGAGGTGTCTATCTGGCTGCCGATAGCTTTTCTGACAGAGTACTTACGGAATCTAAACAGCTCTATTCTCATTCCGTTGCTATTCTTTCGGCTGAAAGATGGCTAGTTGGCTTTGAGAGACCGCTTATTGTAAAATATTATGACCTTACAAGCAGAGTGGAGACTTACTCTGGTATTAGCGATGAAGTTTGCAGACTGCTAGGGCTAATTGAGGCTGGTAAAAAACTCACTGATCAACAAAAAACAAAGTTTGGTTTGCTTTTTGAGAGATACATTGATTGCCTCAAGGATGATCCCGGGTTTACCAGTTATTATTTTCCAGATTCACCAGGCGTACTCAATCTCCTCCACAAAGCACAACAAATCCTAAAGTTATAGGATAATTTTCATCATCCAAATAAAACAGAATAAAAACGACTGCCCAGCCTGGTCTACTCGTCTTTTTGCGTTCTTGTGCAATTACTATCAATTTGCTTTCTGCTCCAGGTGCTTGTTTCGGGTGTCAATCTACCCCAGCTGCTAAGTTTGTATTTAGATATAGTAAGTGCTATAAATAACATAATTTCATCTATGCAAGAGTATGATTTTAAGGGGATGCAGTTTAAATTATGGAAATATGCAAATATACTTGTTTTGCAGTTTTTATGTATGTTGGCATGCGAAATAAATACAAACATTCTTTGCAGTATAGCTGTTGGCAGAATGTCTGTTCAAAACTTACCCAACTGAATGTTTGAAGAAGCGAATTAAACACGAATTTAGAGCTAACCTTCTTGCCCATCCGATATAAACACTATAGGTATTTAATTATAAGCACATCAAAAATAACAAATGGCTGTTTGCCGTTATCACTCTGTGTAAAAAAGTAGGGGTCTGTTTGGCACGTAGCAGTAGTTCTGTTTTTAGGAGGTGGGAGTGTGTAGTACCGCAAAGACCCAATTAGATAGTCACATAGGTGCCCAGTGAAGCTCTGAAGTTACCTGTCATCAGTATGTGGGGAGTGGCTCTTTAGTTCAGTGCTCCAACGAGTGTTATAACTTCTCTCTTAGAAGCTGGTACAGCAATGCTTACTATGTTTGCGGGTAGCGATGGAGTGGTGGGTGGTTCAATGATCTTGTAAGTTAAGTCAATACAACCCAATGCAAGTCGTTTTCCAGTAGTATGTAGTGTGAAAGTACCTGTCGGCGAGCTTTGCGTAATTTCTCTCAGGAGTATATCTTCTGAAAAATGAAAGAGTATCACATTTTGCAAGGGCTGTGTATCAAGCGTCACAGTTTGGCCAATGCGCTGTTGTTTCCAAAACTGAACTTTACTGAACAGTAAGCTCAGGACATACACCGTTGTTACCAGGCTATTGATTGGGGAGGTAGCAACTACTGTTATTAGAATAGCGACTACTACAGTAGGTAAATTGCGCATCTGCTGGTGTAGCAGCCATTCAGAGATTAGGGTATGGAGTGGCCATTGCTTTACTATATGATCTACAGGTATCACCAGGATTGGCTCAGCTAGATCTTTAGTTATCTGAAACTCTTGCCCTTGATAGTAGTGCGTTTCCAGTAAGTGTTCAGGCTTTTTGATTAGAGTAGGGAAGAGTGCTTCATGTTGTGTCGCAACTACTTGGTAGAGACCTGTATCTAGTTCTGAGTGAAAGTACACGCCTTCTGCGTTTGTTAGGCGTGTTATGGTAACTTGTCGATACGTGTCAAGTTTGCCCGTGATAGTAACTTTTGCAAATGGTACTGGTGCTTGTGAGTGTTGAAATACCACGATTCCCTGAGGACGAGGGGGTGGAAGTATGCCGATCACTCTCCAAATTTCTAGTAAGTTGTTCAAAGAAAAGTTGGTCCCAAATCTTGCTGCCAGTAGTACCGTCTTTAGGATTGGTAAAGCGCTAATAATGAAGAGGACGAGAATTGACCAAATGCTAAACTGCCCTACAGGTTTGGGTGTTGCAGCCAAGTTAGGAAAAACACCCATGAGTTTAGCTACTGCTGGTGGAGCAACTTCAGTGATTACTTTCTGGATAACTTCTTTTGGAGGTGGAATGGGAATTGTGATAGGTTCTTCTGGTGGTGGTAAAAAAGGTATCGGGGGAATTGTGATCTTTGGTGTTTTAAGGATCAACGGAACATTTTCCAGTATGCTCACATGATTGACTCGGTCAGTGATACGAAAATCAAGATAAATCACTATATCCCTAGGAAGTACGCCCAGCTGCACCTGCCAAGTGCCGTTGTCAGCAATTGTAAAGGTATAGCTGGCTAAGGTGCTGGTACTAGTGCGAACCGTGAGGTCGACAGTACTTTTGGCTTCTCCAGTACCCTGTAGTATGGGTTCATTGACTGTGAGCTCAATAGGTACCGTTGGGACGGTACTAATATCCTGCGCAGAGATACTTTGTGGCTGTGTATCAACTTGTGTCACCACAAAGACAGGTGACTGACTATCTATAGTGAAACTCCAGGTTACCGAACTAGCAGTATTGTTATGCGCGTCTACAGCAGTGATTTTCCAGGTATGAGTCCCATCGGCAATACTACTTCTGGGGGTCAGTGAATAATACCCAGTTATCGAGTCATAGGTGAGGTTAAAATCGTTTGTTTCTGTGGCAGTGGTTGGTATACTGGCATAGAGCTCGTTGCCATCCAAAGTAAGGATATATTTTTTAATAGTAAATGCATCAGTCGATTCTTTCCAAACGAAAGTAGGGGTGTTGTCTGCTAACAAGCTATCATTGGGAGGTGCTATCAGGATAGGCACTGACGGTGGAGTCTGATCATTTACACTGGCAGTTACCTTGACAGGCCGCTCTTTTGGTTGGGTAAGTGTTTCTCCAGTTTTTATTCCGACACTATTATCTTCTTGAGCTAGTGTCACACAGGGCAAAAACAGTATTTGAAATAAAGAGAGAATCAATACAAAAGTACTTAGTGCATAGTAGTAGTTTTTTGGCACATACAGTGATTATTCTTCAAACTTTTGCAGTTTATCTTTTTGTAATTCCTGAAGTTTCTGCTCAAGCTCTGCAATGCGTTCTGATTGGTCTTCTTTGCGATGAATGATATGGCGGCGCACTGAGACACTGATGGCTATAAGTGTCAGTACAATAATGCCAATGGCAATAACTAGTTTTATGGGAATAAGCCAAAAAGCTGTCCGTTGGATAACCACTTTGCCTTGTTCGCCGTAGCTCATGGTAAGCTCAGCTGTATACTTGCCAAATCCCCAGATTCTTTTCCATTCGCCTTCAATAACTCTACTCGTGAAGGGGAAGATGTTTTTGGTTTCTGGGTGGATGGTCTCCACTGTTCTACCAAACATGTTTTTAATCGTTAAACCAATTTTAGGGGTGATATGCACGTCAGAGCGGTTGTCTACACTAAACGAATAGGGTACTGGTCCAAACTCCATATAGTTTGGAATCATAAAGTTATTGATGTAGGCTTCTTCATTGATTGGTCCATCAACGATTACATATAACAAAGTCCCCACTCTTTGATTGATAGCTGAAGCTGATTGACCCTCTTGAGGCGTCTCACCTGAGACAGGTTGGTGGGTGATCATAGCATAGTGACCACCAGGAAGTGCATCTTCTGGCACCTGGATGAGCACATTAACCACTCCCATTTGCCCAGGGCGGAGCGTCTGCTCATTGGGTGTCATGACAAGCCAAGAAGCCAAACTCCAACGGTTTGATCCTGCTGTAGTTTCATTTATGGCTATAGGTGTAGCACCATCTTCTCCAACAGTAAAGTCGATAGCTTGCGTCCCAATTTGTAATGTCCTTGAACTTGAGTTAACAACGCGCACCTCAACCTGACGATTTTCACCAGGTTTGATCTTGACTGAGGTATCATCACCAAGACGAGTGGGAATAGCTGTCAGAGCAAACTGCTCAGTACCTCCAAGATCGACTGTCGGAGTGGGTTGGGCGTAGACGGGAAGAACTACCTGTCCAGTCAAGACAAATGCTCCCAGTACAGTCGCGATAACAACTTTTTTAAGGGAGGAAGTGGGCAGTGATATTTTCATATATATAGTTTTATTTTATTAAAATCTTGACGTTGCTGTGAAGGTGAGGAAATTCTCATAATCTCCTGCAGCTTGAATACTACCGATTACGGCACGATAACAGATGTAGGCATTATGATTTTCAGCTGGTGCCGTACTGCTAATTAATTCTTGAGCTGTCTCACTATTTTCAGCATCAGCAAACTGTCTAAAACAGTTGCCACCGCCGTTGCAGTTACCACCATTGGTGTTGAATTGGAATGCTGTCGTCATGCCACTGACAGAGTTGACATTATGGAGCGAGTAGGCAAAACCCTTAAACGTTGTGCTTCCCCATTCTGAAGAGGCTGTATGGCTCATGTTGCCAGCATTTCCAATGGTATCAGGGATACAAGAAGTATTTTCTGTACGACCATCAGCTGGAGTGGTATCACCTGGATCACCATCACATAGATCTCCTGGCCCACCATTTCTACCCAACTGGTCATTGGCTAGTACCGTCACTGAATAGCCACCAACCGCATTCGTCGAGACCGACAAACTTTGGGCGGCATTGGTAAAAGTGCCAATAAGCAACTCGCCTAAGGGGACTAAGTTTGGCAGGGTAGTGACTGTCGTAGTGGCACCGCAGACACTACCGGTACCACCTGGTACAGGGAGGATTCTAAAGGTGATCTGTGGCGAGACAGCTGCAGTTACTTTAACTGCCTCAATGAGCCCGATTGCTACGGTGGTTTGGTCAACAACCTGCAGATTAGCATCTAGATGTTGAATGATAATTCTTGGCGTGTCAGCTACGCCAATCGTGTGAGTGGCCGAAGGTGCTGGGTTAATTAAGTTATTAATTGTAAATGGATTGGCATTGATACCACCTGCAACTAATCCACCATCAAAGTCAGAACCTAGTGCGCCTGCACCTGAATAGGCACACTCAAATGAGTGGTAGGTGATGCCTGCAATAGTGGTAGAGGAGCGAGTGGCAACTCCAGTTACAAAATCATAGGTACTACCCACGTCTGCTGGACAGGTCACTGTCGCAGCAATGTTTGGAGCTGAGCCATTAAACCCACCATCGAACCTATCAACATCTGGGATACCATCTGTAGCGCGGGCGGCAGTGGCGTCGGCAGGAATTAAGATACGGAAGCGCCCATTTGGAATGGCGTTTGCGGTGGTAAAGCGAGTAGTTAAGTTGGATGATGCCGTAGAAATTACATCATTGCCTGTTGTAGCGTTGCCAGAAGCAAGTGTAGAGGTGAGATAGATGAGATTGTGGGCGCTAGTACTAGCGATAGTGTAACTTCCCATCGTGCTGCTGGCGCCAATCCGCACAACATCACCTTCAACCAGTTGTGAAGCAGATGTTGAAGGGTATGCACCTTGCGTCGTATTAATGTAGGCATATGTCGCCCCCACATTGTTGCCATAGCCGAGCGCTCCTTTAAAGGAAAGTCGAGAGTTGGAAAGTGTTACTGATACACTACTCAAACTTAATGAATACGACTTTTTATTAAAGTTGCCTACAATTGCCAGAGAGGTGAGGATAATGAGCACAAGAAAAATGGGACGTAGTCGGATGATTTTATGCATAAATTGTTGATCAAGACGAACTGCTTTTTCATATATCAGTTTAGAACAAGGACAGGAAGCAATGCAAGAGGCAAAAGTGCCCATATCATACCTTAGTATGTGAATAGTACTTATATCCAACCCAAGTGAGAGTAAGGAGTAATGCTGCAAGTATCAGTGAAATTGGCAGTGCAATAATTGTTTTCGTTTGTAATAAATGGAATGAATCATCATTGCTTTGAATGGTTAAATCCAGATTTATCTTGTAGAGTCCCAACAAAAAAAACGGCTTGTATTTAAAAAGAGATGTATAGGCAGTATCACTTATAGTAGTTTCAAGTTCTCGACTAGAGTTTCCTAAAATAATGACTGGCCGAATGGTAAATTCGGCCACAGTTGCACCGTGCCAGTCAACAACTTGAGCACTACCAGATGCTGTGGTAGCAGCATAGCTAGTATTGCTAACAACAGGAGTGAAAGTGAGTGGGCGAAAACTGTCCACAATGCCACTGGTTTTGAATGATGTAACAGCAAGACTAGTGTTAACATCAGACTCAGAAGAAACAAGCACAATAAAGTTACTGCCAATCGTACTGCGGACTGCAGTAGTGCCTGCAGCTAGTGAAAAGCTAGTATCAGGTTCACTTTCAAAAAGGATAGTCATAGGAAATTCTTGGTTAGGCACTCCCAGGGGAACAGTCATCTTCAAGGCCAGTTCTGCTTTACCTTTTGGAGGAAGTGATATCGGTTCTAGGCTTTGTTGATCAATTTCAAAGTAGGGAAAGGTTGTTGTAGTAGCAAGGACCGGGACACCTGTAGCGCCATCACTGGTAAAGTCGACAACTTTAGGTTTAACTTGTAGTGGTTGACTACTTAGGTTCTCAATGATCACGGTGTGTGTGGCACTACTACCTTGCTTAACCTTCATATATGCCGTTGGAGGAGTAACTGCTAGTTCGACAGCAGATTGAGCTTGTACTGAAGTACTAGACAAAAGTTTTGAAAGCAGCAGTGTACTTATAAGTGCTATGTTGCAGAGTATTTTTCGATTCATGACATTAAAATCCTGGTACTGCTACAAATACAATGTATGTTGAGTAGTTTCCTCCTGCTTGTGTTCCACTAACGCCTGCCTTGTAGGTGACAGTAGCGGTTCTATTTATTCCAACATTGGCAGAACTCATAATGCGCTGCATGGCTTCACTGACAGAGTTGTCAGCAAAGTTTCTATAGTAGGTGGAGTTTACAAAATCTGCAGGGATATCGTGTCCAGTCATATTAAAACCAAATCCGGGGATGGTGGTAGTTGTCCAGATTCCGGCTGTAGTGTGGTTGCAGGTCCCACTATTGCAAGTTGTATCAGGGATAGTATCTGAAGTAAGTTGATGTTTGAGTGGATGAGCTTCATAGGCATAGACGATATATCCACTAGAGCCACCTGTGGTAATAACAATATCATGAGAATCGGTACTGTGAACTCCCGGCGTCAGAGTGCCAAGATTAATACCTATTTTTGAAACACGGAACTTAAAGCGATCGATCTGATAAATATACTGGAATCCTCCCCCAATAAAGTAGGAAGAAACACCATACTGCCCGTATGGGCCTGAACCAGTTTGCCCAACGGTATCGGTCACGTTGTAAGTAGCGCTCGATTTTTCTCCTGATGTTACGTTAAAGTTGCCAAACTGGATTTTGTAGGAACTTGACTCCAAGTTTTCTGCATGTGCAAGCTGTATTGAAAAAAATAGTCCCCCAATAACTAGTGAGAGTAGGCCAACTTTTATCATGCTGATTCGTGGAAGTTTCATGGCAGTGTTTTATTTTTCAACGCTTGGCTGTACTTCTCCAATTGCTTCTACTCGATCTGTAATCTTTTCCAGTTCAGTCTCCATGAGGGTTACTTGCTTGAGAACAGTTTCTTTTGTTTCCTCTGGATCATCAAGCAGTTTTTTAAGCAACATAAGTTTGGGTTGAATGAATTTTTTGAGTGTATGCTCAAGTGTTGCTTCCTTTTTAACGGTAGTATCCAGATCTTTAATTTCTCTCTCAAGTGCAACTTCTTTTACCTGTACCTCGTCATATTGGCTTTTTGCAAAGAGCAAAATAGTCCCAATTATCGGCAGACTTACAAGAGCGCTGACCTCATCGACAGCAAGTACGGGCTCTTGAGCATAGTGAAAGAGCATTAAAAAAATGATGGTACTAATTGAGGTCAGAGAAGTCGAGCTAAAAATGAGAAAAAATAAGTGAACATAGCTGAGTGCATAAAATATGGAGTGGGTATTGCCTGTGGCTCCAATTAAATAGACAAACGCAAACGTGAGAATGCCAACTTCTAAGGACATCTTATCGGGCAAAATATGCCACAGTTTAGCCCGCTTCAGTCGTTTTAAAACAAAAAATAAGCCAATTGAACCAGTAAAAATTTGTAGTGAATAACTACGCAGTTCCGGAAAATGTAGGATAATATAGGCCAAGATAATCGATCCTAGTAAGACAAAAGTTTGTAGTTTGGCAGGGTGGGGTGCTTGCATCTGTGGTATACTATAGCAGCATGCAAACAACTTTGCGCTCATCACTCCTTCTTCTTACTGCATAATACGTATGGGGGAGCTGAGTGCGTGTTACATCCCCCAAGAAGGGGATTTTTTGTTTTCAGGTGAGATCAAAGTGTTTGCTGCAAAGTAGCGAACACGTACGTATCTAAAAACAAAGGAGTATATGAGCAAAGTCTACGACCACATCCAAATTGAAGAAAAATGGGAAAAGGTTTGGAAAGAACTGCAGTTATTTCAAGGTACAGCTTGGGTAGATGATGCTACTAAAGAAAAACTCTATTTATTGTTTGCATTTGCGTACCCATCTGGTTCAGGACTACATGTAGGGCATGTAGAAAGTAAAACAGCATTGGATATTTTGGCTCGCTTTAATCGCATGCAAGGCAAGAATGTCTTTTTCCCAGTTGGTTGGGATGCTTTTGGTCTGCCCGCAGAGAACTATGCCATTAAAACCGGAATTCCCCCTGTCAAAACAACAAAATCCGCAATCGATACCTTCCGCCGACAAATACAGCGGCTGGGTATTTCCTACGATTGGCAAACTGAACTTGCCACTTGCCACCCTGAGTACTACAAATGGACACAATGGATCTTCTTGGAACTGTATAAAAAAGGTTTAGCATACCAGGCCAGCGGAATGGTGAACTGGTGCCCGAGTTGTCAAACGGTCTTGGCCAATGAACAAGTAGTCAATGGTGCTTGTGAGCGGTGTGGTACTGAAGTGATGCAAATAGAGATGAAACAGTGGTTTTTTAAGATAACTGAGTACAAAGATGAGTTGATTTCAGGGCTAGATACAGTGGATTGGCCACAGCCAACCAAAGAACAACAATTACATTGGATTGGAAAATCTTCGGGTGTAAAAGTTGCGTTCCAAATTAAAGATACTGAACAATTTTTTACTTGCTTTACAACCAGAATAGACACGATTTTCGGTGTGACATTTTTAGTAATCTCACCAGAAAAATTTAATGAACTACAGTTGCGTGAGAAAGTACCTGCACAAACGGCTGAAAAAGTAGCTGAGTACATTGAAAAATCATTCAAGAAAACTGAAGAAGAGCGCAAGATCGGTGAAAAAGATAAGACTGGCGTTGATACTGGCATTACTGTGTTGAACCCTGTCAGCGGTGAAGCTGTGCCTGTCTATGTAGCTGACTACGTCTTGGCTGGCTATGGCACTGGTGTGGTAATGGGTGTGCCTGCTCATGATGAACGTGACAATGCTTTTGCCCGCAAGTTTAACTTACCAGTTAGGCAAGTTATTACAAGCAAAAATACTACCAATGAGATCCACAGTGAGTTTGGTGAGCTGGTTAACTCAGGTAAGTATTCTGGTCTCCAGAGTACAGAAGCTCAAGAGACACTAGTCAATGACTTTAGCGCTGCTATGGAAATAGCAACGACCTATAAACTGCGTGACTGGTTGATTAGTCGCCAGAGGTACTGGGGTGTGCCTATTCCAATCGTCTACGACCCAGAAGGTAAAGCGCATCCAGTTAAAGAAGAGCACTTACCTTGGATGTTACCTACAGATGTAGAGTTCAAGCCAACTGGTGAGTCTCCATTGACTCATTCAAAAGAGTTCCTCGAGAGAACAGAAGCCTTGTATGGCAAAGGTTGGAGGCCAGAGTTTGATACTATGGATACCTTTGTAGACTCAAGCTGGTACTTCTTACGCTACGTTGATGCTCGTAATCCGGGCGTCTTTGCGTCCGCAGAGCAGCTGAAACTGTGGGAGCCAGTAGACTTCTATATGATTGGTCCGGAACACATCGTCTTACATTTATTGTATTCACGCTTCTTTACTAAATTCTTGCGAGATCAAGGCTACTTGAAGTTTGATGAACCATTTATGAAGATGCGTCATCAAGGTATGATCTTGGGCCCAGACGGCAAGAAGATGAGTAAGAGTAAAGGTAACGTCATCAATCCAGATGAAGTGATTGAGAAGTTTGGCGCTGATACTCTACGTACCTACGAGATGTTCATGGGGCCGATCGAAGCCGACAAACCTTGGGACGTGAGTGCTGTCGCAGGCGTATATCGTTTCCTGCAACGTATTCATCGCCTGGTGCATGAGTCTGTAGCTACCTCCGATTTAAAAACTGAGGGAGCAGAAGCGGCTGCCGTTCGTCGCAAACTTCACCAGACAATTAAGAAGGTAAGTCAAGACATCCCAGAGCTCAAGTTTAACACTGCGATAGCTTTCATGATGGAGTTTTCGAATGTGTGGGATAAGGCGCTCCAGGCAAAACAAACACTAGCCACACACGAAATGGAAATGGCTGTTAAGATTATTGCTCCTTTTGCTCCATTTTTGGCAGATGAACTGTACCAAGTAGTAGGCGGTACTACTACCTCAATTCACACTACCACCTGGCCGGCTTGGGACGAGAGTCAGATTCAAGTCGAGAGTATCACGGTTGGTATCCAGATCAATGGTAAAGTACGAGGCGAGCTCAAGATTGCACAGGCAGATACAACTAATGAAGGTAAAGTACTTGAGGCAGCTAAAGCCCAACCTGTTATCCAGCAGTGGCTGGAAGGCAAAGAGATCATCAAAGAGATCTATGTGCCAGGCAAGATAGTCAGTATTGCGGTACGGTAAGTCAGTATCCTGTACAGACAATACTTGTGTACTACAGTTTATGTAAGGTTTGAGGTGTATAACCTCTGACATGTTTGAGTCGTCACAAAGTTTGCAGTTTCCACCAATCCGCTGGCAGAAAGTGTGGAGTTTCCTCCCATATCTGGGTATAGTGGCTGGATGTATAACCTGTATTGTTGCTATAAGTAGTCTTTTAAACCACTCCGCAGCTGCTTCTTCACCGCAAGTATCTGCTGCGGACATTTGTGTCTCTCAGGCTCACCAAGGCCAACTGACTATTTATGTGAGTGGTGCTGTCAATACACCTGGTCTCTACACTACCCATTCTGGAGCACGTGTTGCAGATGCGCTCTCCCTAGCAGGTGGTGTAACTAAAGATGTAGATAGGGTATATCTGCAGCAAGAGCTGAATTTAGCTGCAGAACTGCAAGATGCTGCGCATATCTATATTCCGCTACACGCCCATACACCTTCTGTTGCAAGCCCGGTGATTTCTACAACAACAGCAAGTCAAAAAGTCACAGCAAAGAATCGAATCTCAATTAATACTGCCTCACCAGAAGAACTACAATCACTACCTCGAGTTGGAGAAAAAACAGCTGAGAAGATAATTGCTGGGAGGCCGTATACTGACCTATTTCAGTTGGTAGGTACAAAGGTACTATCACAGTCAGCCTATGACGAAATTAAAAATCAGCTTTCGCTCTGATGAAAGTTATAATGATCTTGCTATACGGACGTAAACTAGGTTATGCTTGTATATCAAAATAAGTCAGGTAACTAGCTAAGTACTACGTAGGGGATTGTGAGAGTAAGTTGTGGATAACTTCTTTGCAAAATACTATAAAGACTATCCATATGCATCATAAGTCAGATGCGTTTATATGAAAAAACCTGTATACAAAATGTATATATTGATATTGTTTTGCACCTTAATAATCTTGAGGTTTTTTATTGAATTACAGGCAGTCCGAAAGTTTGTTGCAGCAACAGAAGTAACCCTCAAGTACACGATAACACGAATTGAACCCAAATGCCTCTATCTGACTGACTACCTATATTTTGTAATACCCGAATGTCACCAGACAAGAGTGGGCGAAACATACTTGTTGATTGGCACAGTTGATGGTGTGAGTGATAGAGGAATATTTGCGAAAAAAAGATTGATGATTGGTGAAAAGCTATTAATGACTACTGATATTTGTTCGCTAAATGCTTGGGAAGTATGTTTATACGAGTGGAGGAGTACTATTTGGGAAGCTCTGCGACAACCAGTAGTGCAAAACCTACCTGCACCTCATGGAGCTATTTTGTTGAGCATGATCTATGGGGTTCAGGAATCTGGAGGGGCAGAGGCCAAGGAGCTTTTTAGGGCAACAGGTACTAGTCACCTACAAGCTGTATCTGGATACAACTTCGCCTTGATAGCAACAGGAGTGATGGCTGTTGTTACAAACTATTTACACAGAAAAACACAGGGCATAGTGATCCTCTGTTGTATCTTGTTATTCTTCTTCATTGTTGGCGTCCAGCCAAGTATTATCAGAGCACTGCTGACACTGATAGCTGTTCTAGGCACCAAGTTTTTCCTGATGCGTCAGTATAACAGCCAGTTTTATTTGGTTTTAGTTCTAATTTTTATGCTTTTGTTCAAGCCGATATGGCTTACCAGTGTCGGATTCCAGCTCAGTGCTACTGCAGTAGCAGGAATTTTATATTTACAACCAATATTGTTGCATCAGTTTGATTTTCTCAGTTCACAATATACGCAACAGCGGGGTAGCACCTCACCTAAGTCTGTCTTAGTGTGGGAGCTACTCAACAGTTTCACGACTTCACTAGCAGCCGCACTAGCAACAGCCCCGATCTTGCTGTACTACTTTCATGAACTACCGCTTCTGAGCATAGGAATTTCTACACTTTTGAGCAGCCTAGTCAATTTGATTGTTACGGTAGGGTTCTGGACTACTCTCACAGCAGCCATTACCTACAGTTGGGCAATCCAATCATTTTGGGAGACTTGGATCAAGGTGCTCTTGTATATACCACTTGAAGTCTTCTTATCAAGTATGCAAGCAGCAAGTCAGATCACCTGGCTCACTATCCAGATTGATTCATTCCCTTGGTGGTCAGTCTGCCTTTGGTATCTAGTGCTACTAGTCTGGGTAAAGCGGGGAAGGCATCGAGTTGTCAGGCATCCTGAAAGGATATGTGTATGAAGTACATCTCTTACTTCGTTACAGCTGTAGTACTCCTATCCTGCTATCTGCTGTCTCAATGGCCAAGTAGTGTGCTAGATATAGTCTTTTGTGATGTTGGGCAAGGAGATGCCATCCTGCTTTCGTATCAATCCACCCAAGTACTTGTGGATGGTGGAAGAAATGAAAAAGTACTCTCTTGCCTAGGAGAAAACCTACCTTTCTGGGATAAAAAACTTGAGGTAGTTATTGCAACACACCCAGATGCTGACCACATAGGAGGGCTCACTGCTGTCTTTGACCAGTATGCATCGAATTTGATAGTAACTAATGGGGCTGAGAAGAAAACAAACGATTTTGGCGACTTTAAAACGTCTGTCTCGAGGAAGCAAACCGAAAAAACAACGCTTCTCGAGCTACAGCAAGGGGATAGTCTGTCCATTGGTCGTGATCTTGTTTTAAAAATACTGTCACCTCAAGAGTTGAAGTCTCAAAAGAGGTACATAAACACTGCAGTGTCCGAAACTGAGTTATGGGACAAACAGCCCACGTATTCTGATTTAGAATTAACTAGCAATGACGGATCAATAGTTGTTTTTCTGGAGTATAAAAAATACTCAATGCTCTTGATGGGTGATCTTGAAGAGGACGGTGAGTTAGCACTACTTGAGAAGGGATTAGTAACCAAAGTTGATGTCCTAAAAGTAGGGCATCATGGGTCAAAATCAAGTACTTCACTTCCATTCTTGCGTACTGTGCTACCCGAAATATCGGTCATTAGTAGTGGTAAAAACAATGCCTATAACCACCCTACGCCTGAGATACTTGCGCGGCTATCTCAGTATGGATCAAAAATTTATAGAACTGATCAGCAAGGAACACTCCGTTTTAGAACTGATGGAGAACAAATATGGTTGTATTAAGGTGCTCCCAAAAATTAGTAAAAAATTAACTACTATTTGGGTACGTACTTTTTTATAACAAACTTTGTGAGAAGATGCAAATGGCAATTTTGAGTTTGCATCAATTTTTTTAAAAAGTACTAAAATTCTCGTAAAATGCGGGTTTGTATCTGGACATAAAGTGTTCAATAGTTTGTTTTAGAGCAGAGTTCATCTAATGGCTGCTGTGCGGTTGCTTGAGTAAGTTTCGCCTTATATTTTTGTTTAATAATAATTTAGCAAAAAAGAGACGTTGGAAACAGTTGGGCTAACCAGAGGTAAATATATCAAAAGACTACCACAGCAGATCATCTATAGCTGTGGAGGAAGCTGCCTAAAAAGAAGCATTTATGAGTACATAAATTTAGAGATATTTATTGTAAAATTGTGATTCTAACTCTTTTTAATAGAGTAAGTAATATGCTCATTTATATTCGCTAAATATTCGTATAATAAACACTTGGTACTCAAGAAACAAATTGTACTGTACAATAAAATTAAGCCAACGGTTTAAAAGGTAGTGATGCAAAACTGGAAGCTATATATAAAATGAACACTAAACTACTACTAAAGCAAAAAATACTTGATGCTTTAGCGAATTTAAAAGTAACTGTATCAGAAGATAGCATTATTGTTGAGCGTCCAGCTCAAACTACCCATGGTGAGTATGCTACTCCAATAGCTCTGACGATTTTTAGCAAACTAAAACATGAGGAATCACAGAGTACATACCGCAGCCCGAGGGAATTAGCAGAAAACATCAGTACAAAACTGATTGAGCAACTCGGCGACAAATCTGACTCACAATATATAAAATCGGTGTCAGTGGCTGGCCCAGGGTTTATTAACTTTACTCTTACCGACAAGTTTTATTATCAGATAGCTATTTCAATCGCAACAAGCCTGGGGAGCGTTTATAAGCCCACAAAATCGGCAGGATCTACGATCATTGAGTATGTTAGTCCTAACACCAATAAACCACTGCACATTGGACATGTTAGAAATGCAGCATTGGGATCAGCAATGGGGCGAATCTTGGAACAGGTAGGTTGGGATGTCCGCTTAGCAATTATCAATAATGATCGTGGTTTGCATATTACTAAGTCGATGTGGGCGTATCTGGCTTTTGGCAAGAAACAGCAATTTACAGCAGATACAACTACTCTAGTGCCTGGAATGGCCTGGCAGACACAACTGCAAGAGTGGACAGCGCATAAAGAACAGTGGTTGACTCCCATGGATATGCCAGAGGAGAGAACGCGAAAGAGCGATCATTTTGTTGGGTACTGGTATCAAAAAGGAGATCTCTTTGCGGAAGATGCAGCAGTACAAAAGATCTGGTCAGAGATGCTCCAGGCCTGGGAGGGTAAGGAGCTTGCGTACCATACAGAAGTGAGAGCGCTCTGGCAGTACTTAAATGCTTTTTTTTATGAAGGGTTTACGGAGACTGCGGCAATCTTGGGGGCTGTTTTTGATCCTGAGGAGGTTAACTATGAATCACAAATTTATGAAGCTGGCAAAGAAATTGTGCAACGCTCTGCGGAACAGGGAATATTTGAAAAATTACCAGATGGAGCCATTAAAGTTTCTTTAGAAAAGTATGCTTTGCCTGACAAAATACTGCTGCGTAAGGATGGGACTGGTATCTACATGACCTTTGATATTGAGCTGACCAGACGCAGATTCGAAAAGGATGTTGCTAGAGTTGTTTGGGTAGTCGGAATGGATCAGCAGCTCTACTTCCAACAACTTTTTGCAGTTGCCCAGCTGTTGGGCTATGGGAATCAGGAAAAATTCCATCATTTTGCGTATGGTATGGTTCGCTTACCAGAGGGTAAGATGAGCTCCCGCAAGGGAAGAGTAGTGTATGCCGATGATCTTCTCGAGATGGCTCAAGACAAAGCTCGAGAAATAATGCAAGAGGTTGGAGTTGCTAAAAACCTACCCCCAGACGAGTTTGCGCAGGTTGTACAAGCAGTTGGAGTAGGGGCGGTTAAGTGGACGATGCTTGCTCAAGATGCTACGTCAGAGATTACATTCGACATAGCTGAAAGTGTGTCTTTTACTGGGTTTGCGGGGCCGTATATTCAGTATACGTTGGCACGTACATACAGTGTTTTTAAAAAGGTCGAAGCTGATGCTAATACTGTACCTTTTGATACAGAAGAAAATATTGCTAGGTATTTTGATGCTCCGCCTAATGCAGAAGAACATGACATACTAGTTGCACTTTCTAAGTATTTTGATGTAGTGGAGAAGGCCGCCGCTGAGTTTGCACCACACACGATTGCTACCTATTTACATGAGCTTGCGCAGCGCTTTAATACACTGTATGCCCAGCACACAATTGTGGGTGAAAATCAGAGCGATACAGCGCGCCGACTTTTACTCACTAAAGCGGTGCAAAATGTACTAAGAGAAGGTTTGTACTTACTTGGAATTAGACCAGTTGAAAGGATGTAGATGTCACATCAGTCGTATACACTGACAAAACTTGCTTGCGGACTACAAGTCTTGCGTATCCCAATGCCCGCTGTCGCTTCGCTGACAGCACTAGTACTGACCAATACAGGCTCACGATATGAGACACCAGAAAAGGAAGGTATTGCCCACTTCTTTGAACATATCGTTTTTAAAGGTACCCAGAAGTATCCGACAGCTTTGGATCTTTCAAGTGCGGTTGATGCAATTGGGGCGGAGTTTAATGCTTTTACCAGCAAAGAATACACGGGGTACTATGTTAAATCTGCCAGTAAGCACCTTGAAACTTCACTTGATGTGCTCTCTGATATGTTGCTGCAGGCTGAGATACGTCAGGAAGATGTTGATCGTGAAAAGGGTGTAATCATTGAAGAGATTAACATGTATCGGGATAATCCGATGGCACATGTAGCCAATCTATTTGATCAATTATTTTTTGCAGATCGAGGACTCAAACACGATATTATCGGCAGCAAAGAGACTGTGAGTAGCATCACTTCAGGGGACTTTGAGCACTTTTTATCAGAGTGGTATTCACTAGAGAATATGGTACTTGTCTTGGCAGGTGATGCTGAAGTAGTGGCTAATCAAAAAACACTCGACTTGGTGGAAAAAATGTTTACAAAAACGCCAAAAGTACAGCGAGTGAATAAAAGAATCGAACTCCAGCCATTCTTTGCAGACACGACAGTTGCAGCAGACAGGTTGTGGGTGGAGAACAAAAAAACGGAGCAGGCCCACTTAATTTTGGGTTGGACAGGGCTGCAGCGCAATAGTACAGAACGCCATATATTGTCGGTACTTTCAGTTATTATGGGCGGCAACATGAGCTCGCGACTCTTTACTGAAGTACGCGAAAAACGTGCGCTCTGTTACTATGTTCGCTCTGATTCTGACTTTTTCCATAATACGGGAGTAGTCGGTGCAAGTGCTGGCGTTGATCCAACCCGTGTTTATGAAGCGATTCAGGTGATCTTAGAAGAGTTTAGTGCCCTTGCGACACAACAACGGCCGGTGACAGAAGCGGAGCTGAAGAAGGCAAAAGAATACATTGCGGGTATGACTGTTTTGTCACTTGAGGATAGTGAGAGTGTTGCTCAGTACTTTGGTACAAAACAACTTTTGAATAGCAAAATAGAAACTCCAGAAGAAGTCTTGGAAAAGATACAGACGGTGACGATAGACCAAGTTCATGCACTGGCCAAGCGTTTGTTTAGTGGTCAGGTGAAACTGGCGGTGATCGGGCCGTTTGCAGATGAACAAAAGTTTGAGGAGCTGATCGGGTAGTGTCCTCAAAAAGTCTGTGTGCTCGACAGACGAGCATGGAGTGCTTCTAGCGTAAAAACCCGTGCGGAGAATATGCAGGATACCTGCGGGAAAAAGTATGTAAAAGTAAAAAATCCAGAGGGACTTTAGTTTGGCAAAGTCTCTAAAAGACAACAGGTAGAGGTAGTACGTAGCTACTTCACCTTAGTGAAGCAGTATAAAGTAGTAGAAAAGTAGTAAGTAATAGAGAGGAATCTATGAAAATGACACGCACAGCTGTCCTTGTTAAACCAGATGGTTTACAACGCGGTTTGATTGGTGAGATTATTGGCCGTTTTGAGCGCAAGGGACTTAAACTTGTTGGTATGAAGATGGTGTCCCTCAGTGATGCTCAGCTCACCAATTGGTATGTTGAACACAAGGAGAAGAGTTTTTTTGGTGATTTGAAGTCTTTTATGGGTTCAATGCCCACCGTAGCTATGGCTTGGGAAGGTATTGATGCCGTGCCAGTAGTGCGCAAACTAGTTGGTACAACCTTGGGTCGTGAAGCAGAAGCTGGTTCGATCCGTGGAGACTTTGGCATGAGCCAACAGTACAACTTGATCCATGCTTCATCTAGTGAAAGTGATGCTGAGCGTGAAATCAGTATCGTTTTTGGTGATGAAGAGATCTTTGATTACCACACGGTGGTGGAAGACGTGATCTATGCTGACTACGAGCGTGGCTCATAATACCTATGTCTTCACTTTGCGTAGACAACCCCTGGACAGACCAGGGTTATAGAAGGGAGCGCTATGAGTCTTGAATCAACAAGTGTTGCAAATGAACGAGCAGAACTTGCACCTGAATTTCCAAAGCAAATTGCTCGATGCAAAACATTCAGTGAGTTGCTGACACTTTTAGAATCAACTTCGAAAAAACATGCAGACTTTTCATTTGCATGGCAATCAGCTGCACCTGGCAAACCAATACACCACAGAGTATACAATCCAGGTGAGCAGTATACTGAGTTGCAAAAAGTCTATGTGAGAGTACTGGGCGCGTTACAAAGATCCTCAAACGTGAAGTTAAATGCTGCGTATCTTGAGTCAGAAGCTATCAGAGTCCCTGGCTACGCAAGGGGACTCTTCCGGGCAGCATTTGCCGAGTTTATCCAGACCAATGAAACGACACCTAGTGCACTGCTAGAGCTTTCAAATGCCGAGCAGATTGATGCTAGAGGACAGCTGACTCAAGTGGATGACTGGGATAGTTTTTTACAACTGCTTGTGCAGCTCAAAAAGTATAGGTCGTTTCAATTTTCCGTGGTTGTCCCAGATTATGAAAAGGGGGAAGTGGTGCAGCGGTATTCGACACATGAATTGCATTACTTACTAGATAAAATTGGGCGAGCAGCAGCTACTATGCAGGAACCACTTCTGGAGCTTAGAGAAAATGTCCCACGTAAGTGGCGGAGGTTGTTTGTGAAAAAATATATAAAAAATTCCTAAATAATCATGGACATGTCACTGTATTTTTGGTACCCTCTTCTTTAGGAGAAACGTAAGGATATGAGATTTAGATACAGATAGAAATGGACTTATGAATGAAGTAAATAAAGGTATGTCGCCACAACTTGAAGCTCCTGATAGCGGCGGAAATGACTCTGGTAGAGCTGAGATTGCAGCAGCAGCGGTACAACATTTAGCAGAGTTTAAGGCCAAGGTAGAAGCTGCGAAGCAAGATGACGCAAAAACCCCAGTAGCTAAATTAAATGCGTTATTGGCAGAGTTGCCCGATATTCGTATCTTTGTGGCACAAATTCCTGATTCTAATCCAGATCAGCTAGTACTCCAGCTAAAAAGAGAATTACTCCTCCTCAGAAACAGTGCTGCTCGAAGGGAGTTCACTGCTTTAGTTGAAACTGCTCCGCAAAGAACATTTAAAGATATTCAAGCTGGTATTCAACAATATGTTTCGTCAATATCATTCTCTGAAAACGTGACAGAAGGTACCCCAGAGTTTGAAGAGAGGAACAAAATTTTTCTGTATAGAAAATTTGGATTTGATGCATTTATCAATGCTGCTTTTAGCATGGACGAAGCTACTCAAATAGTGGCTCAGATCAAAAAATTTGATGCTCCGATAGCTAGTCGGTATGAGCAAACGTATCAACTGGTACGAGCATTTGTATCAGAACTCTTTCCACCTCCAGGCAATGTACTTAATTACGGACATGTGCGAGCAAAATTGGAGGATGTAGTTAGTCAAATGGGATCCCCACTAGTGATTAAAGGCACAGGAGTTGATTTGCAAAAGCATGTGAGGGACTTGCCAATAGCTAGTGGGCTTGGCACCATAAATGAATCGGCGGCATATGGCGATACCATTGGATCTTTAAAAGTGATTGTACAAGCTCAAGAGGGTGCAAGAGGACCAATGCCTGCAGAAGCTGAAAAATTACCTGCTGATCCAGTCAAAGCCGAGCAGCCTGACCAGCAAAAAGAGAGTGCCTTGTTGGCCAAGTATACTAGTGTAGTTTTTTCATCAGATTTTAAAAATGTCACCTGGGAGCAGTACGTAGCAGCCTGGGATGCTCTCAAGAATTGGCAACAGTCAGGTTTGAGCAAAGAGCCAGTATTTGTAAGTGAAACAACAGTATCTGGGCAAGCAAAAGAACGCACAGCTGGTGGAAAACTTGCTGCTCAGGTTGCCGACTTTCAAGCACAGCTCACTGCTGTGAATGCTGAAAACACTGTAGTGAAAAAAAGGCAAATCTTACTTGAGCTTCAAAGAAGATTAAATAGAGCGGAAAGGCCATTTTTCTCAGGAATGATTGAACCTGGGCTGCGTGTTTTTCTGCAACGTGCTATGGAGCAGGTGCTGACTGAAACTAAAACTGGCGGCAATACTGTGGAAGCTGAAGCTAAACCATCCCCAACTAATATACAGCTACGCGAAAAGTATGGTGGCAGAATTGAGCCGAGTTTGCATTCTGTGCAAAATAAAGCTGAAGCATACTATGTGCCAGACTTACTACCTGCACTTGCAAAACTTGAAGAGCTGCAACAAGCTATTCCTGAGACAGTTCAACAGGACCAAATCCCTAGGTGTACGGGTAAGATTTTAAGAACACTCCTTGAATTGTCTGAGGTGGGTTATGTTTTTCAGCTCAGTATCAATAATAACGGCAATGGAATAGTCTTTGAGATACCTGCTGCAGATCTGAGGACACGCTTGGCGGAAGTTATTAAGAATATGCCAGCCAATACTAAAACTGAAGCTGCAAGAAAACAAATTATGAATGATATTCGTAACCGGGTGCCTACAGTAGGCAATTTACCACAGTTGCTTGCCCGAATATATGGAGTACAAGATATAGCTAGTGATCTAGATAATCACACTCAAAATGTTTATATGCAAGCAGCTAACCAAAAGCAAACTCCAGCCCCGCAACAGACTACTGGTAACGGTATCAGCGGCTTTTTCGGCAGGTTATTTAGAAGATAACAGCAATACAAGTGCCCCCAGAGGGAATCGAACCCCCATCTTAAGTTCCGGAAACTCACGTTCTATCCATTGAACTATGAGGGCAAATAGTACAATTACTCGAGTCAGTATACCAAAAAAAACTATGAAAACGAGTTCTAATTTGACATAGTTCATAGTTTACTATAAACTATGAACTATGAAGACAGATACCAGACGGAATATACTCGAGTATATCAAAAAAAACAAACAAGTTAGTCCGCATGCTGTTAAATTGCATACTGGCTTGAGTGGATCAGCTATTCATAAGCAGTTGAATAAACTTGAAGCAGAACATGCGATCCAAAAAATAGGTAGACCACCCCGAGTGTACTATGTTGCTGTAGATGCATCGAGAGCAGCAGCCCCAACCTATATTCTACCCAAGGAAATTGCTGATAGTATTGATGACTCCTATCTGTATGTGAATCCAGATGGAGTACTAGTAGAAGGTGTCTTGGGGTTTTGTATGTGGGCAGAAAAAACGAAGCAGGCTACAAATATGCTGGCACTAGCCCAAGAATATGTTGCGATACGCCAGAAAGCAGATCAGTGGTATAAGGCAAGAAATTGGATTGACGATACAGAGAAATTGAAGCAAACTTTTTCTGACTCGGTAGTTGATTTGGTTGCTTATAAAGATTTTTATGCACTACCAAAATTCGGCAAAACCCGCCTCGGGGCATTGACGCTACACGCAAAAGTTTCACAGAGTAGAGTCCTTATGAACCAAATTGTGAGTGAAATCCGTGAGCCAATTCAAGAAATTATTAATCAATACCATATAGAGGCTGTTGCGTTCGTACCGCATTCAGTACCGAGGATGCTCCCATTTCTCACTGTAATTAAACAGGGACTTGGATTGGAGTTGCCAGAGATAAAGTTGGAAAAAATATATCAGGGCGAAGTGCGAGTTGCCCAAAAGAGTTTAGGTAAACTTGAAGAAAGAGTTGAAAATGCTCATAAAACAATATTCCTACCTCAAGTGACTCAGTATACAAGAATATTACTCATTGATGACGCCGTAGGTTCTGGCGCAACCCTTAATGAAGTTTCAAAAAAACTTAAAGAAGCACAAGCAGCTGAGTTTGTAGCTGGTTTTGCTGTGGTGGGAAGTTATAAAGGTTTTGAGGTGATACAGGAAGTATAAAAGAGTAACTATAACTAATTTATAACATGCGTTTACTTTCGATTTTGGCGCAAAAAAATCCAATCGATAACTCGAGTCACAATAGCAAAAATAAACACACAAGCCAAGACGTACTTAGTCAAAATCCAACCACTCAGATCAAAGAAATAGATGTTAAGGCCATGTACATCGCGCAAATAGTCTCCAACTACTAGATAATCACTCCTGACACCATATGTTTCGCTGAGTGCAGGTTCAATCAACTCTCTAGCTGAAATAAAAAATGTTACTGCCAACGCAGTCAAGCCACTGAGAAGTGACAGGGCAACTGCACGAACCTTGTCTTTGTGAAAAAAAAGTGAAACTGCCGGCGTATGGCTAAAATACAAGAAAGTAAATAGTAGGGCATGTACCAAAACTGCTTTTAGTTCACTGCCTGGGTAGACGGCAATCAGGCGAATCGGCAGCAACACATACAAATAGAACAGGGCAATTGCAGCACTGACTAAGCGGATATACAGGTACGGTTTTTTCATAGAAAGCAGGGTAAGAGCTGTTTCAATAGGGTACTAATGCTGGTGTCCCCACCAGGAGTCGAACCTGGATTTAGGGTTTAGGAAACCCTCGTTCTATCCGTTAAACTATGGGAACGCACCATCTACTACCAACAGTTGCAATTATACGACATCAAGACAGCGATATTAGACAGAAAACGGACGGGCAAGTGTTGGCCAGGTTTTGATGACTTCCAAAAATGCTGCCCCATACCGTACATACTCAGCAGGGACAAAGAGATCGAGCGCAGTCCTATACGCTCCAGCACTAATAAAATCGTTGGCAAAGTACATTTTTTTGATCCCGGTTGGGAAGGTAACTAGAAAGTAATACTCTCTATATCCTACCTTTGGGATAAAAACTGCCGTAACAGGATATTGTCTATCATGCCAGATGTGTGCGTCTGCAGCAGTCGCTTTGGTAGAGATGGTTTCTACATACCGGTGGGTAGCTTCGAGTGGGGAGTGGAGTTCACGATGTTGCATAGCAGGTTACTTTACAGAGGTATTATACTCCTGTCCTACATATCACCTCAGAACAACATGCCACTTCATACCAGCGTAGCGTATAATCAAGGTTTGGAGCAGTCTGCACGATTGTTTTTTTGTAGACCAATACCTATATGCAGTTGAAACTAAAAGACTACTCAATTTACCAAGCTGATTCACTATTTGTACGACCAGATGGCACGCCATTTTGGCATTTTTTACTCAAACACGGTATAGAATTCAAAAAAAAAGATTTCCCCTTTTTAACAACCTCTGAAACGCCGAGAATAAAAGCAGTTTTTGACTGGACAGAGTACTTTGCACTTTCTTCTCGCGGTGCTGCACTTTCATATCTCTACAGAGGGTTTGGTAATGCTTTAAATTATGTGGGGCCAGTCTTGGATCGCGAGCGCACGCATGGATTTAATGACCACACTGATCGCCACACTCTTTGGGTGAGTCAGACAGGAATTGAGTTGCTTCAGCGGGCTGGTTTGTCGTTTGCGGGCACAGGTCACTATGACGTCAAAACAGAGCTGTTGTTGCTGCTGGTTGGTATGACTCATGATCTGGGCAACTTGATGAGTAGAAAAGAACACTCGCAGTTTAGTGTCTGGATGTTACAACGACTTTTTAAAAATATTGACCTGCACAGTATCGAGTGGCAGGCCGTTACCTATGCTATTTTGTTTCATGAAGAGCCAGTGCTGATAGAAAATGGTGCACAACTAAAGGCGGGTATGCCGCTCCAGTGGGCGCTCGTGGCAGCCGACAAGATGCATGTTGGGCGTGAGCGCTTGGCTCCACGAGCATTTGAATCTGGTTTGAAGAATAAAGCTTTTGAAGGTGATGTCCATATCCTGGTCAATGCACTGATTGTGCGCTCGAGTTGGCACTTGGGAGTGCATGAGTTTGTTTGGCACTTAGATTTTAGTGTTGATCAGCTCGAGGAAAAGTTTTCAGCCTTTAGTAAAGGCAACTCACGACTTTGGTTACCACGCCTTTTCCAAGATAAACTGCTCGGGGAAGGGGTGCGCTACCGAGATACTTTTGCGCAGCTTTTTATGGAGTTGTATAAAGATCGTCTGCAGATGGCAGCTGAAAGTGTGTTTTTACTCTTCCCGTATGTTGGGAAGTTTACCGCTGAGTTGGTGGACAATGATACGCGCAAAAAAGTGGGGAGTGGGGCGCAGGTGATCTGGGTGGGGAAGCGGAAGTAACGGGGTGTAGCGCAGTTGGCTAGCGCGCGTCGTTCGGGACGACGAGGCCGCAGGTTCGAGTCCTGTCACCCCGACTGCTAAATCTGTTGATAAAGGGCAAACTTATAACCATTGGGGTCTTCAAATAGTAGTTCTTTACAACCCCATAGATTATCGAATGGTGGAGCTTTAATAGTTCCTCCAGATGAAATAATCCGCTCCTGTGTTTTTTCTATGTCATCAACTTCTATATAAAAGATGACTCCCTGACCATATGATCCTGGATGTGTGATGTATCTATAACTCTCAAAAGGTTCAGTGGTGTTTAAAATGTAATGACAACCTTATCACTCTCAATTTTCTTAACTTCTACACCAAGTTTTTGATAGAAACTATGAGTTGCCTCAATGTTGTTGGTATATAGAACATTGAATGATGTGTGAGCTATAAACATATGGGTATTTTAACAAAAAACTCAATTATAGCTAGGTAGTTCTTTGCAGCATCCACTCCACAAACTCCTGCGGGCAGTGCATCGTTGAAAGCCTGCCTTGTCGCACCAGTTTGAAGTCAGCAAACTTGCCACTTTCTTTGATTTCTCGCAAGCTCACCTGCATGGCTTCTGGAAATTTTTTGAGGAATCTCACTTTGGCTGCCCAACTAATCCCTCTTGCGTCATTGGGATCTTTATACGGCTCGCTTGCAACCTCCATCAATCCCACGATCTTTGCTGTTCCTTGTGAGTGATAGACAAAAACCTTATCACCAACTTGCCAAGCTTTGATAACGGCAATTGCCTCATAGCTATGCACACCATCCCAAATGGTTGTGCCATCACGCTCTAGATCGTCAATAGAGTAGGTCTCTGGATCTGTTTTTGCTAGAAAGTACGCCATGGTTAGCCCTCCCAAGGAGTCATCAATTGAAAGTAGTTGCCCTCTGGATCGGCAAACGTCGCAATAGAAGGAGCACTGTCGCCATCACCCATGCTGTACGGCTCTTTGACAACGGTTGCGCCTGTAGCTTTAATGCGTTCAAACTCACCTTGCACATCTTTTGTTTCAAAGTTCATGATAATCCGCTCAGGGTTTGCTGAAATGCCGGTTACTTTGTCATGGTTTCCTATCGAAAGAAAACAAGAACCTACCAAAAAACCATACCACTCACCCTCAACCATATCTGGTTTTTTACCGAGTACTTTTTCATAAAAGGCGGCAAGTGCTTTGGAATCACTTGAACCGAGCATAATTGAGTTGAGATTTAGCATAAGAAACTCCAATACAGTATTGGCTGTATTTTATCAGCAATAGGTATCTAAAACTAAGCTAATTTCGCCAGTGGCATCTATGCTCGCGTACTGGGCGACACCGTTGCTAAACTGCCCACAGTTCACAAACCGCAGCTTGTCATCAAACTCACTGATGTGTGAGTGTCCACAAATAAACCATTCAGGCGCTAGATTCAGGTTGCGCCTTTTTAAAAATTTGATGGAGTTCTTCATCTCTGCCTGGATGAATTTATTCTTGTTGGCGACATAGTAGCTCAGCACGAAGCGGTTGAGCAGTGTTTTATTCTGCTCATGATAAAAATAACGCGGATAGAACCATGCTAGATAGTAACTGATACTAGGAAAACGCCCATCAAAATCTGGGGCAAAGTTATGCCCGTGCTGGACAACGATCTGCTGTTTGCCAAGGTGCAGTTCTTTGCGATACGTTTGTTCAACAGAAAACTCGGTGACTCGTTCATCCATATATTCAGGACGGTCGTGATTGCCGTAGATGTAGATGGCGTGTTTACGCTTCAAAAGGGGAAAAAGTTTTGCCCAAGGCGACTGCACAAAATCAGCAAAGGAGCAGAGGTATCCATCAAAAAAATCACCATTGATGATTACCTGGTCTGCCTGTGAGATAACAGCAACAAGTTTTTTAAACTTGGCTAGGTCAAAACTGTACGATGACAGATGTGTGTCCGAAAAAATAAGATATTTCATAAAATTTTGTATGTTTTTTTGTATTGGTATCTCTCTGAACGCTAGTATACAACAACGTATAAAATGACCTCTTTAATTTTCGCCCTTTATTTGGTACTGTGGAAGGCATGACCGATCAAACAATCAACTGCCCCAAGTGTCAGACAAGTATCCCACTTTCCCAGGCGCTTTCAGAGCAGATTACCCACCAACTTGAAGAAAAATACGCCAAAGCGTATCAGTCTAAAGCTGATGAACTAGCACAAGAAGTAGCGCGTGTAGAAAAGCAAAAACTGCAACTTCTCGAAGAACAAAAGAGAAGAGAAGAAACGCTTGCAACGAAACAAAAAGAGTTGCAAGCAGCCACTGCCTCACAAGAACATATTGTGGCAGAGCAAGTGAAAAAGCAGCTGGAGGGTGAAAAAGTAAAACTCTGGCAAACGGCACAAGCCAAAGCACAAGAAAAAGTAGATACTGAGCTCAAAGACCTCCAAGAACAGTTTAAGGAAAAGGCTCAGAAACTTGAGCAAGCACAGAAAAATGAGCTGGAGCTGCGCAAACAGACAAGAGAGCTGGAAGAGCAAAAAAAGAACTTGGATCTCGAACTGGAGCGCAAACTAGATGAAGAACGCAAAAAAATTGCTGCAGATGTGCGTAAAACAGAAGAAGAACAGTTCCGCCTCAAACTTTTGGAAAAAGATAAACAAGTTGAGATCATGCAGAAAACAATCGAAGATCTGCGCCGCCAAAGCCAGCAAGGTTCGATGCAAATCCAGGGTGATGTCCAAGAAAATGATATCAAAACCTTGCTCAGTACCACCTTTTTTACCGATACAATCACTGATGTACCCACCGGTATCAAGGGAGGGGACTTAATTCACCAAGTGACCACCCAGCTGGGTCAAAAAGCAGGCATTATTCTCTGGGAGTCAAAGAATACCAAAGCCTGGAGCAATGACTGGGTGACCAAACTCAAGCAAGATCAAGGCGTCGCTGGGGCAGATATTTGTATGTTGGTGACGCGTGTGTTGCCAGAAGGAATCACTGGTTTTGGTATTCTTAGTGGTGTTTGGGTGCTTGATCCAGCATATATTATTCCCCTGACTACAACGTTGCGGATTCACTTGTTGGAGCTTGCAAAGCTGAAAAACTCACTGGTGGGGCGAGACCAAAAAATGGAGTACCTCTACCAATATCTCTGTGGGACACAGTTTAAAAATAAGATTGAATCAATCGTGATGGCTTTTAGTGAACTGCAAAAAGATCTGGCCACAGAGAAGCGCGCTATGGAACGGATGTGGCGTAAGCGAGGCCAAGAGATCGAACGAGTTATCGAAAATACGGCCGGGTTGTATGGTGACTTGCAAGGTATGGTAGGAGCTGGCTTGCCGAGCATCCAGGCGTTGGAGCTCCCTGGGGAGTTTGCTGCATCGAGTGATCATCAACTACAGGATGGAATCAAAGAGCAGCAGAGTTTACTTTAACTCAATTGCATACAAGTTGGGAGGTGCATCGGGACTAAAACTGGTTTCAATCAGCAGTCTGCTGCCATCTGGCCAAGGATATACGAAGTTGCGCTCAAAGGGGCCAGAGTAGAGGCTAAGTACATTGCTACCATCATACTCTACGATCTTGACGGCACCATCCTGTACAAAGAATAAGTGCCGAGAGTCAGGAAACCACTGCATGGTTTCAGCAAACAAAGAACTGTAGTACTGATTGAAGCGTTTGACGGTTTGTGCTGAATCAGTCGCTTGTAAGCGCATAAATGCACTCGGACTTGCTGCATAATTGAGCGTTTGTGTCGAAAAAAGATCTGTCGAGAGCAATGTTTTACCTGGAGTTGTGGTTTTTGGTGGCTCACTCCCGATCTTAAAGTTTTTGTCTTCTTCGCGATCATATACATAGATAGTGCCAGGGACAAGGGTGCGCTCTTCAGGGGTGCTGTCTGGAGAGGGTAGTGCAGTACTACTCAGCTCCGTAGGTATCGTCACCACTTGTGTTGCAGTATAGAGCATTCGCTTTTTGTCTGGAGATAAGTAGACATTTTTTGCACTCTCTGTAGCAATGGCAATCATCTCAGGTGGAAACTCAGCCAAGTACTGGCGTTCTTTCAAATAAATCTCCGACTCCCACTCAGACAATATTTGTTTTCGCTGAAATGAGATGTCAGTCAGACTCCGTAAATCACTTGTTTCATTGATAGTTAGCAACATTTCCTTCTCAGGAGTAAGAATCATTACTTGCGTACTGTCTGGTGACCAAATGAACTCTGCTGTTTTGAGTTCAAGAGTAGGTACATCTTCGGCAATCTGGCGAGGTCCACGATCAAAGGAGATTGGCAGGTTATTGCCCATCTCAAGAACATACAACCCATTTTTCTTTTGTGCAGATTGAGATGCAGTGTAGTAGAGGATCTTCTGCCCATCTGGGGAAGGGACAAGGTTGTGCACCCCACTAAAGGTTAGCCGAGATAAACTCGGGGCAATTGGGAAAAGTGCAGCATTCGTATGACTGACTAGCTCGGCTCTGATTTCCATCTGTTTTTTCCAAGGTGTATACCCGTCGCGTTGAATCTCAATGTCATATCGACCTGGTTCAAGATACAGGGTATCATCAGTAGCGGTGACTAGTTTGCCATTTACGAAAACCTCAGC
>JBILVZ010000018.1:0-22577 GCA_044370175.1 Methylococcaceae bacterium | reverse complement strand
GTATACAAAATCACAAAAAATGCTCGAAAAGTATTCTGGTAGATTTAATGTTCAGTTTCTAACTTTCCGTAATAATCGTGATGGTCTTTTGGCACTCCACTGGTGGAAGAAACGTTGTTTGGAATGGTGCTTTTTTCGCTATGAAGCTGGAAAAATGGGTGATCAACTGTATCTGCACGACTGGCCAGCTCGCTTTAAAGGAGTTCATGTTTTAGAAAACATTGGCGCAGGCGTTGCACCTTGGAATGTCCAGCAGTATTCGATTATTCAGAAAAATTCAATCATATATGTTAACACAACACCTTTACTATTTTATCATTTTCATGGATTTTTAATACATGATTTACATGATTTTAGCCTGGCACCACGATACTGGATACAAGCTGCAGCTAAAAAGTGTATCTATCAACCATATATAGATACTCTAATTCAAGTAGTATCTGTAGTACAATCAAAAGACAGTAGCTGGCGATGGGGGGTTGTAGAACGAGATCCCTTTTGGAAAAGAATCCTTGTAGATTTAGTCGCACTAAAAAAATATTTAGTAGATAGAAACATTTTACCTTTATGAACAATCCATACAAACTTGAGTATCAATCTCTTGCAAAGCTCATTAAGAAAAGATTCGATTTAGTTTTTGCAAGTGGGGTTTATATATTAGGTGAAAACGTATCTAAATTTGAAACAGAATTTGCCCAGTATATAGGGACAAAAAAAATTGTTGGCCTCGCGAATGGACTTGATGCAATCCAGGTTGCACTGATGACTTTGGGAGTTGGAAAAGGTGATGAAGTAATCACTACTTCTCTCAGTGCAGTTGCAACAACCCTTGCAATTACTCGAACAGGTGCAAAACCTATTTTTGTTGATATTGATGAGTATTTTCACCTCGACGCGCAGTTGCTTGAACAAGCTATTACACCAAAAACAAAAGCAATTGTGCCTGTACATCTTTACGGACAGTCAGTTGCAATCGCAAAAATTAAACAAATATGTAAGGCACATAATTTGTACTTAATTGAGGATGTTGCTCAAGCTCATGGGGCAACATATAGAGGTCAAATGCTTGGAAGTTTTGGGGATGCCGGCGCTTTTTCCTTTTACCCAACTAAGAATCTTGGTGGTTATGGCGATGGTGGAGCGCTCAGTACAGCCAATCTAGAACTTGCTGCAACTGCAAGTATGATTCGCAATTATGGTCAGAGAACACGGTATGTTCATGAGTTTGCGGGCATTAATAGCCGTCTAGATGAACTACAGGCTGCTGTTTTGAGTGTTAAACTTCCATACCTCAACGAATGGAACAAGAGAAGAAGATTACTTGCAGATCGATATAACCAAGAACTTGCTACTATAAAAGGCCTCCAAGTGCCAATGATTCGTAAAGATGCTGATCATGTTTTTCATCAGTATGTGGTTCGGACAAATAAACGAGATGCATTACTTGCATTTTTACAAGGCGAAGAAATACCAGCGTTAGTTCACTATCCAATTCCTATTCATAAACAACCATGCTTTAAGCAGTTCCACTCAATCACATTGCCAAATACTGAAAAAGCATGCCAACAAATCCTAAGTTTACCAATACATCCTTTTATGGAAGATTCTGAACAAGAATTTATTATTGCAAAAATTACAGAGTTTTTTCAAGCTCATTCTTCAGAGTAATGTTCAAAAACCTTTGCTGGGAGATCGTCTGCAATTACTTTGCCGTTTTCGAGTAATAACGCTCGGTCACAGAAACCCTCAACAGCAACTTGATCATGTGAGATAAAAATAATTGTGGTATCTGAATGAGCTTTAATTTCCTGGAGCTTCTTGAGGCATTTTTTTTGAAACTCAGCATCTCCTACAGCCAAGACCTCGTCAATTAAGAGTATTGGCGCATTTGTGTGGACAGCTATCGAAAAGGCTAAGCGCATCTGCATGCCAGTAGAATAACGTTTGAGTGGAACGTGCAGATACTCATTGACCCCACTGAACTCGATAATCTCATCCACTTGAGTGGCAACTTCCTTTTTATGCATGCCCAAAATTGCTGCATTCAAAAAAATGTTCTCGTAGCCACTCAGTTCATGGTGGAAACCAGCCCCAAGCTCAATCAATGGTGCAACTTTACCCTCTACAGTTACGGTACCCGCACTGGGGTAGGTAACACCTGCAATTAATTTCATGATTGTGGATTTGCCTGCGCCATTTTTCCCGACAATCCCCACCGTCTCACCTCGAGAAATGCTAAACGAGAGATTGGTGAGAACCTCCTTTTTTCTCAGCCAGCCTTGTCCCTTGAGTAGCCGCGGGATTACTTCTTTAAGAGTTCTGTCCTCCTGGAGGTAAAACTCTTTTGTGACTGATTCAAATCTAATTGCTAGGTTTGACATAAGGTTATACCAAGTCTGCAAATAACTTTTCTAATTTTTTAAATACTGCGAAGCCAACAATAAAAATTAGCACAGATATACCTACCGCCCAAGCTATTATCGTTGTCTCAAATGGATATCCAAACAAGGCACTGCGATATCCCTCTACCAACCCTACCATTGGGTTGAGCTTATATAACCAGATATATTCCTTGGGTACCATTGCAAGGGGGTAGACTATTGGTGTGACATAAAACCAGAGTAACATTAGCAGATTAGCAACGTACTGAATATCGCGGTAAAACAAGTTTGCAGCTGCCAAAATAAGGGAAATTCCTGTTGTCAGTAGTAGCTGAATAAGGAAAAGTGGGAAGAAATAAATAAACGACACCGAGAGAGGAACTTGGTAATACAAAATTAATACAATAAAAACGAGTACTGAGAAAAAGAAGTCGACAACTTTAGAAGCAACTGCAGCATAGACGATTGTTTCTCTTGGGAATGATACTTTCTTGAGAAGATCAGCATGGCTGACAAGTGAGTTGGTTGCTGACAAAATACTCGTCTGAAAAAATGTCCACGGTAATAAAGCAGCAAACAAAAAAATAGGATAGGGTATGTTTCCAGTTGGAAATCTAAATACTACAGAAAATACAAAGGAGTAAACAAATAACTGCGAGAGTGGATTAAGGAGAACCCAAGCGTATCCAATAATTGACTGTTTGTAGCGTGCTTTAATCTCCTTTTGAGTCAATTGATACAGTAAAAACTTAAAAGAGGTAAAGGGCACTAAGAGTGATTTCATTTTCATCTTCTATAGTATCATTTTAGCTGCAACTCGAATACAACCGAACCAGTAACTCGTTCTTTATTCTCCACCTGTTTTAGGATAGTAAGAGGTATTGCAGACTCGAGGTACTTCAGCTGCATCGTGACTTTCCATTTTTTGGAAAAGTACTGTTCAACTTTTTCAGTAAAAATCAATGTTTTATGGAAGGAAGGGAACCCATTGATTGCTTCAAGAGCAGCGCGTAGTTTGTTGGATTTAAGTTCTTGAGGAATTGTAAGTAGCTCTGCATCAAGTGAAAACCAGCAGCTCTGTCTAGTATCTCGTGCAGTTTGTATGTTGCCTTCTAGATCTGGCACAAGTATTCTGATGATTCCATTTTTTTCTAGAACACGCTCAAACTCCACAAACAGCGCCTCTATCTCGCTAACTGTTAAATGTTCAAGAACATGTGAGAGATATACTGCTTTGAGGCTCCTGCCTGTAAATGGTAGTTGTTTGCCTGCAACAAACTTATAGTATTGATAGGGGTAGCGTAAAAAAAGTTTTGATCTGTCTGAGAGTCCAAGAAAATCAGAAAGTTGATGAAAAACTTTAGGAACTAAGAAGAACGGTGAACTATCAAGATTTATCCACTCCTTACTGGGATTACCTGCTCCAAAATTGAGGTAGAGTTTTGACATTTGTGATACTTTTTCCTATGGTACTTTGTACTACTTGGTTTTGAAAAGATAATAGCCTGTTGCTGTAAACAATAAAAGGTTTAAAACAAAGAGACTGCCGTATACTTGCAGTGGGAGATCCCAATAGTGAAAAGGTCGTAACCACCATAAGTCAAAAGTATGGACATAGTTTGTTGAACGCATGTACCACAAATCCCAAGGCTCACTAGTACTACCGCCCCAATAGGTGTAGTCAGCACCAAAAAGTGCCTTTGAGACTGGTGAGACAAATGGGTAGTTATACTGTTCTGCAGGCATCAAGTAGGTGCCAATTCGACCCTTGCCCACAAACGCAGTTTGATTCGCAAGTGTGGCAGATGGTGTCCCAACATACTCAGAACGTAAAATAATTTTTCCTCCTGCTGGGACTCTATCAAGCGGTATTTGCAACAGTTGCGCACTCTCCGTTGAGACGGTAACTGTAGCTAGCGTTTGATCGCTACTTTGTGCCGTCACTTTCAGATCATATATCTTTTGCTGCGCAGAGCTTGTGGCAAGGTGATTAATAACACTAAGATCTAGTACTTGGTTCATGACGTTCTCATCTACTTGTATCACTGCTAGTGGCTCAACTTGGTGAATACTACCGGTCGCAGAAACAAGTGCTCCATGAAAACCATCGCTAAACTTGACAGGATGATGCTTAAAGTAGAGTCGGGGAATTTTAATAGTATTTTTTACGAACCATTTTGCCATTGTATACGGCGGCGACCACCGAGGAATTAAGTTGGCATACGTATCATAGGTAATACGTCTGTCATTGAGAACGTATTGGTATTCCAGCCCAGCAAAGCGAACTTGATAGGGGATAGTCGCACCGATTATTTGGATGAGAATTCCTAAGCCAATCAGTGGCCAAAAAACTATCCATTTAGTTAGAGATGTTATTTTTTTATAGATCAATGCAGCCAGGAGAAGCGCAAAGGGAATGATGGGTAGTAGATATCGTGGCCCAAAACTAGCTTCACCATGCCAAGGGAAGTAGTCCTCACCACCCACTAATGAGGCTATAAAAAAGAGATAGACTATAAACTGCAAGCTCCCAGCCAGTATTTCTGGTAGGTACTCTTTTTTGAGTTTATGCCAAAACAAAAGAATAAAAATAAGCACTGGACTAAACAAAAAGATGCTTTTGCCAGGACTAAAGAGAACTCCCCAAAGGCCTTCATAGAGTGCGAAAGCAGGTGGAAGTGGAGGAGCAGCAATATTGCCTGCACCATAGCCGGTTGTTGTTGCACCTCCAAATCTGACAGAGTTAAACCATAAGTATGTGACAATAAATGGTACCAAGGTGAGTAATACAACACTCAAATCTCGAGTTATCTGTTTTGCAAGCACACTCATTTTTTGTGACTTCCATGGGAGTGATGCCAGATAATAAAGTACCAATGCTGGCAAGGGAAGTATGAAGGTTGGGTTATACGTTAGAATGACTACTCCATATGCAGCAGCCGCAAGTGAGATATAGCGAACTTTTTGCTGTACAACATACATGCGGATCCCATAAAACGCCAGCCACATGAATGCGACAAACATCATGTGGGCAAATCCATGTTTTGTGTAGACAAAAAGGTTTGACGATATAAAAAGAAGAAAAGTCAGTACTAGAGTTTCTTTTTCTTTGAAGTTAAAAGATCTGAAAAAAAGATAGGTGGTTGTGATAAAAAGTGCACCAAAAAATGCGTTATTCATACTTCCAAAAAGCATAATTGGCCAGTCATGCTCAAGTGGAAAACGCTCAGTTCTTGCTACTCCTGCAAGGGTGTTGAATACATCCTCAATCAGCACACTAGGCAGATAGGAAAGTGAGTATCCCAAACCAGTTGGTGAAAAGAATTTGCCATCGCGTCCTTGCTGTACGTTCATGTGGATGTTATTTTCTGGATAGGTTGCTGCGGGCATCTCAAAGCTACCCGTATAGTAGATCTGCCGGGCTATCGTCAGGTATTGCAAACCATCCTGAGATTCAACAATTCCAGAAGAAAAAAAGAGCAATCCAGACCATGCAAATAGGAAAAGTGTGAAAATCTTTATATACATAGTTGTACCGAATCCTACTACTGCAAGTAATATTGTAAACTAGTTATTGAAAGCAAGTGCTACTGAATCAGCTGGTAGCTTGTAGAGTTGCTTCCTTGTTTGCAGCGAGACTGCTAGAATAATCATATTCATGCTCTATTTCAAGTTGCTTGTGAAGCAATCAAAATTTTACTTTCTACTTTCTCTACTTGCTGTCTGCATACTCTATAGTGCCATCACTTTACCCGCACTGCTCCAAAAGTCTCATGTTTTGTATAATTTAGAACCATACCCTGATGGGTTGCTCTACGCACTTTCGGCACGCAACTTCGCGATGACAGGAGAGTTTGCACTACGATACCAAGATACTCAGCTAGCTTTTTGGACACAGCCACTGTATTCGCTGCTCCTTATACCGATGTATCTGCTTAACTCTCAGCCACAAGTTTTTTTTGTTAGTAACTATATCATGGGTTTGAGCACACTGATTCTTGTTAGTTTGACACTTTGGAAACGGACAAAAAATATAGTACTCGTACTGCTCGGACAACTGATTTTGCTTAGTCATGGCTACTTTATTTGGGTTGCACAGCTCCCAATGGCTGAAAATGCAGTACTGCTACTTGTAGCTCTTTTGCTCTATGTACTCCTGAACACGCGAGAGTGGCAGCTCAAGAACCTCTTACTTTGTGGAGTGATAGCTGCCGGTTTGGCACTTACAAAATACACGCTTATTCCTGTTGCTGCTGGTGTCTGCACGCTCTGCCTCTGGTGGTATAGCAAAGATAGTCACTACACGTATAAAAAAAGCATTTTTGCTGCCTTACTCAGTATTCCACTTGTAGTGGCTTTTTTTCTAGGTCTAGTTGGACAAGGTGTCTCATTTATACAGGGACTACAGGGAGAAAACGCTTTTTTCTCTACGAACTACATCGCTACTAACTTGCTCAGTTATGCACAAAAAATAGCTGCAACTACAGCAATTCCTGGGGCGTTTTTGTGGTCAACAACTCCGCTAACCTCACTAGCCTTAGTTGCTACCGGCATTGTATCGCTCCTAGTTGTATGGCGGAGTTCTCAACTAAGTGAAAGGCGAGCTGCAGTAGCGGGGGTTGTCATCATCATACTGCAGCTCCCACTTTTATTACTTTTTTACGTCAGTGATGCACGATATGTAATTGGGTTACTTATTCCACTAGCAGTTTTTATTCCACTTGCAGGGGCAAGTATTATTAGGAAAAAGAGTAAGCTACTCTTTGCTTGGATAGTAGTTGTCTTTTCTCTCCAGATCTTTGCACAGTATCCACTCTATAAAGAAATAATTGCTTCAAATTTGTTTGGCAGATCAAATGCTTGGCAACAGCAAAGTATACTGCACTTTAATAGATTCATGAGTACAACGGGCAGCAATGAAAAACCTCAGACACTTATTACAGCATTGCCACCTTTTTTAGTGACTGCATATCAAACTTCGACCTATTCTTTACTACCGCTCTCTCAGCATCAAGAATTTCTCGCTAAAAATGAGTTTGTTTGGGGGACACAAATAGAGTATACAAATCTACATGAAATGTACAAAAAATTACTTGCAGCTGGGACGCCCCTCTATATTTCTAATGCATATGTTACCCAGCAGCAGAGTGTCATCACTGATTTTGAGTTGATTAAAGAAAACTTTACTCTTCAAGTTGTTTCAGAAGGTTGTGATCATGCCTGTGATATTTTTGAGATACAGCTAAAACAAGGAGCAACACAGTGAAAAAAGTACTCAAGATACTCCCCCAAGGTGTTATACAGCTCCTAGTGATGGCAATTGGCAATAACATTGCTTATTTTTTCTCAGCCCTTTCACTCTTGATAATTACCCGAATTCTAGGCCCAACGCAGTTTGGATACTTTAGTGTTGGTTTTGCTATTCTTTTGATGCTTGTACGAATAAATGACCTGGGTACTTCATCGGTAATTCAACGATATGCTGCACAAACAGCAAGTAAAGATGAAGTAAATAAAATTTTTTCCTATACACTCAAGTTAAAGGTGCTGGCTGCAGGAGCTATGCTAGTCTTGGGATTACTATTTGGACAAATGCTCAGTGAATACTTGCAGTTTCAGCACCCTATACTTATTTTTTTAGCATTCTTCCTTAGTGCAGCCACGATGCTCTATGAGCATCTACAGGCCATGTTGCAATCACTACATCGCTTCACCCAATCGGTAGGAGTAAATCTTATCCAAAGCAGCAGCAAACTACTGATTGGCTGTATGCTGTTGGCAGGAACATATTTTGGTTTTAGTTTACCGTTTCAGAGCGAGCAGAGCATAACATTCACTGTTGTAACTTTTTTCCTCTACATGATCGCACCGCTCGTACCAGTACTCGTATATAAGAGAGTAGTACCTCAGTGGGTGCAACTATCATTTTCTCAGGACTTTAAGAAGCAGAAAAAACTAGTTTCTTCACTTGCAGTACACTCTGCAGTAGGTTTCATTTCAATTGGTCTGCTTGAGAATATTGATATCCTGTTTGCTCAAGGGTATCTCAACAGCTTTGAAGCTGGACTCCTTGGTGGTGTTTCTCGAATAGCGCTTATTTTTAACTTACTTGCGTATTCGCTAGCTAATGTGCTCAACACTAGGGTTGCAAAGTATCGTACACCAGAGAGTCTCGGTCCGTATCTTTCTAAAGCGTGGGGGTTTTTGCTAGTAAGTTTAATTGGACTTGCTAGTGTATTGCCATTTTCAGATCTGCTGTTGCTGTACTCAATTGGCCCAGAGTACATGGCAGCTTCGTTTACTTTACAAGTGCTGTTAGCAGCTGCATTTGTAAGTATTGCAATTACTCCATTTGCAGCGCTCTTTTTTAGTTTTGATGCACCATGGTACTTCTCAATTAGTGGCCTTGGGCAACTATTCATTGTCCTAGTAGGTAACTGGATGTTTGTACCAGTGTATGGGATTGAAGCAACGGCTTGGGTGCGACTGACTGCTCGTGTCCTTTTGCTTGTTTTTACGATTAGTTTAGGATTGTGGTTATATCAAAAAACTAGAAGGCAGAAATTAACGTAGCAGATACACTTTTTGTTACGCTCTGCTTGTACGCACGTTCCTCTGCTGTGCTAAGCTATAAGAATGTACAGAAAGCTACCATACTTGCTATGAGAATCGTGGCAGACCCCCTCCATATTGCTATTGACGGAAATGAAGCGAATGTAGTCAATCGAGTGGGTAGTAATGTCTATGCTTTTGAACTCTTGACAGCGCTCGAAGAAAAAACTCGTAATAACCCGACGATTGCCTGCACAATTTTGTTAGCCAACCCCGCTCAAAATACTCTCCCAACTGAACGAAATGGTTGGAAGTATAAGGTCATTCACCCTCAGAAATTTTGGACCCAGTGGGCACTGCCTCTGCATCTTTTTAGAAAACGCAAGGTCTATGATATTTTCTTTACTCCAAGTCACTACGCCCCCAGAATCTGCCCTATTCCCTATGTCTCTTCAGTGATGGACACTGCATACCTGGACTATCCTGATCAATTTACCCCACGGGATCGCCTCCAACTGACTAAGTGGACGCAGTATAGTGTCCAAAATGCACGTAAGGTGATTGCTATTAGCAACTATACCCGCGCAAGCGTGGTTGAAAACTATGGCAAACCAGAAAAAGATGTATTAGTCGTTTATCCTGCTAGTACCAAGCTCAAAACAAGCCTCACGCCAGAAGAAACACAAACATTTTTTTCGAAACATACGATCTCTGGCTCATACATTCTCTTTGTAGGCACACTCCAACCGCGAAAAAATCTACATCGCTTGATTGAGGCATATGAATTATTTAGAGATGAGCTAGCTAAACAATCTGATGCCGTTGTATTGCAAAAAAGTACAACTAGAAAAAATATGACTATGCATCCGCCTCAGCTTGTACTGGCTGGCAAAGTTGGTTGGCTGGCAGAACCAATCATGGAGAAGATACAAAAATCAAAGTATCGTGCTGATATCATTACAACTGGATACATTAGTGAAGTTGAGAAAAAGACATTACTCAGTAAAGCCATTTGTACTACACTCATTGGTTTGCATGAGGGATTTGGAATACCACCACTTGAGGCTATGTTGTATGGAAGTATTCCGCTTGTAGCCAATACTACAAGTTTGCCTGAAGTTGTAGGCAAAGCAGGGTTCTTGGTCGATCCCAGAGATGTCGAGGGAATTGCCCATGCTCTACTCAGAATACAACGACTTACAGTGCGTGAACGAGCGGTCTATCTGCGTTCGGGTAGAGAGCAAGCAGCACAGTTTTCCTGGGCACGTTCTGCTGAAGTGCTCTTAAAAACCTTACTGACAATCGTTGATCAAACATACTATAAAGTATAAATTTCAAATTTTCTCATGCTCACTAGTACAGCTCCCACCTCACGAAAACCGCATTCACTACCAGTCTTGCTTGGAATTGACCCTGGATTTGATAGAGTGGGTTGGGCTATAGGAACAGTAAGTCTCCGTAGTGAAGTTACTGTCAGTGCCTACGGACTGATCCAGACAAAACGTACTGCTGACATCTTTAGTAGGTACCAACAAATTCAAAATGAACTTGCGGAAGTTTGTAGACAGTACCAACCTATATCTGCTGGATTGGAGGCCCTGTTTTTTTCAAAAAATACAAAAACAGCCCTTCGTGTCAGCGAAGCACGCGGTGTTATCATTGCTGAACTACTGAAACATGGTTGTGGTATCTCAGAGTACAACCCTGGGCAGATAAAACAGGCAGTGACGGGATATGGACAGGCAGACAAGGCAGCTGTTGAAAAGATGGTTCGATTACAGCTAAAGATACAAGAAAGTAACATACTTGATGATACAATGGACGCACTCGCAATCTTGCTGACTCATAGCACGCAGCAGCGATTAGAAAAGAGCATACAATGATTGGATTTTTATCTGGTAAACCTCAGCTCTATGGCAATAAAGTGCTGATTATTGTCAATGGAGTGGGTTATGAGGTATATGTGGGACAACGGGTACTCTCCAAAGTAGGTACTCTTGCTAACATTGCGCTCTATATCCACACCCATGTTCGTGAAGATGCCCTTGAGCTATTTGGCTTTGAAAGTAGTGCAGATAAAGAATTATTTTTGCTATTACTGAGTGTGTCTGGAATTGGGCCAAAAACTGCACTTTTGATAGCAGATCAAGGTGCAGCAGCCATCACAGACGCGGTTCAAAATGCTACTGTCAGTTTTTTTACTAAGCTACCTCGAGTTGGTAAAAAAGTGGCGCAAAAAATTATTATTGAACTCAAGAGCAAACTTGGTAGTCTGAAGGAATTAAAGATAGGCGGACTTTCAGAGCATGATCAGATGATTGCTGATGCAGTGATTGCTCTTGGTTTCGATGAACAAGCTGTTTTAGAGGCAATCGAAAAGGCACCTGTTAGTGAAATGACCGTTGAAGCGGCAGTTAAAGTACTGCTCAGGCAGTTGCAGTAGTGCTCCACTACTTCTTTATCAACCCCACTTGGTGTATTAGGGGAAAGCGTTTTTTTACCTCTGCTTGAAATTTTTCAGCTAGTTTAGCTGAGTATTGACCATACCCCGTTCGTTCTGATCCTGAGCAGAGCCGCCGCTCCCAGTCTCGGATCACATCAAGTACGTCCCGACCAATGGTGTGGAATTGTTCAGACCATTCTTCTGGTTGAACAGTAAAGCCATGATGTATTGGATCAAAGCGGTCAAATAAATCTTTATTTCGCTCTGTCATGAGAGTATAAAACTGAATGTATTTTGGAGTGGACATAGAAGTATGTATGCTGTGAGATACTATTATTTTATTTTATAAATTATACCCCATTCACTTTCTGAAATAACCTGTAGTTTATCGACTAGTTTAGCAGTTTCTTCTGGAGGAAACGTTCCATCATAGTGAGGTAGTATTAGATACTGTGCATTTGCAAATGCTGCAGTGATGGATTCGGCATTTCTGTGTAAATCAGCTGGAGGGCGGGCAATATTCCATCCCTGGCGAAATGCTAACGAAAAAGGTAGTGACGATTGTCCGAGATATATTACTTTACTCCCCTGAGGAACCATGGCACTAATTTGTGCTGTCATTTGCCATTCTTCATTTGAGGTTCTGGAAACATAAAAATATCTGCTAGTACGATACCCATTGTAGATAAGTCCCCCGATAAGAAGTAAAAATAGTACTAAAAACAACTTTCTCGTTTTAGATTTTTCATACAACTGTTCGAGTCCAAGAGCAGCCAAAAGTATAAAGGGGAAAGTAAATACATGTGCATAGTACTGATGCGCAATATTGCCAGCGGGAGCTATATACCAATAGAGCGGAATACCTAAGATGTATACCAAGCAAAAGAGATATCTCAATCGGTCTTTGTTGAAAAATGCTACTACCAATCCCAACAAACTCAGCAGAGCTGTTACTTTACCAATAACTTCACCCACTATATTTTTCCAAATGAGATTCTTTAATGGTTCAAATAAAAAAAGTTGTTCACGACCGGTCAATACCCAACCTTGCCAATCATGACTTGCTTCAGGAAATGATTTTTGCCACTCAGTCCATGCAAGATACGGTAAAACTGGCAAAGCAATAGTTACAAAGAAACCCAGCCATTTTTTATGTTGTAACATAACAAGTGCAAAACCGGGCAGTGCTAGCGCCACAAATGGGCGAGTAGCGATAGAAAGACCCAGTAGTACTACATACGCAGCAAGCTGCCAACCTTTGGCAGATGTAGTATAGAGTGTGAGCAAGTTCCAACTTAGGAGCAGAGTTGTGATCATGAAGATATCAGGATGAATAGCTTGCCCATAAAAGAAAATAGCTGAGGGCATCCATGTAAATACTAATACAGAAAATAAGGCAATTTTGTCAGTATAGTATCTGCGGCATCCAGAATAGAGCGACCAAAACCCAATTGAAAATAATACTAAGTTAAAAACCCGCACTGTCCACCAATCCTGTGAGTGTATGAGTCGTTGAAAAACTGCTACTAACCACTCATACGCTGGAAATTCCAAAAAGAATAGTCCTTCAAGATTTGTTGTTGGTCTAATTAAGCAAGTTTTAGGTTCAAGAATATTGAGGCTAGCAGTCGCAAAAAAATGTATGACACATGCTGTGTCTGTTTGCCGCATGGGATGCGCATCTATGGGTGGGCTCGTAAGTTGGGTACTTTTTAAAACAAGAGAGACTAAAAAAATAGCCAGTGCTAGGTAAAAAGTTGAGTGTTTCCGAATTTCTAAAAGCAAACTGGAAGTAAGCATTACACTATAATACTCTAGTTCGCCCCTCCCAGCAACAATCCAGCAACTCATGACAAATGAGTGATTTTGTGATACTTTGGTAGTGCGAAAGAAACCCGTTATGGAGATGTCTGTCCATCAATCACAAGTTGTCACTCCAGAAGAGGAATTGCTTTTTACTTCACTGCGCGCAAAAGAATGGCAAGAGTTTGTCGGACAAAGGCGTGTAAAAGAATCACTGCAAATTGCTATTCAGGCTGCCAAGACTCGAAATGAATCACTCGATCATACACTCCTCTACGGGCCACCTGGATTGGGAAAGACCACACTCTCCTTATTAATTGCTGCTGAACTAGGGACAAACATTAAAATCACGAGTGGTACAGCCATGAGCAAAGTAGGTGATGTAGCTGCAATTTTAACCAATCTGCAACCAGGGGACATACTTTTTATTGATGAAATTCACCGCCTTCCTAAGGCAATAGAAGAGACTCTCTATCCTGCTATGGAGGATTTTGCGCTTGATATTATGATAGGCAAAGGCCCATCAGCGAGAACCATTCGGTTGGATTTACCAAAATTTACGCTAGTCGGAGCGACGACTCGGTATGGGCTAATGGCAGGACCATTCCGAGATCGCTTTGGTTTGATCCATCGTCTTGAATACTATGATCCTGAAACACTATGCACCATTGTACATACCTGTGCTAAAAAACTTGACTTAGTGCTCAGTACGGAAAGTGCTTTAGAGATTTCTCGCAGAGCACGAGGGACCCCACGTATTGCCCTCAAACTACTCAAACGGGTTCGTGACTATACGCAAGTGAAGGGTGCCAACGCTAGAGATCCTCAAACTGTCTATCACGCTTTAGATATGTTTGCCATAGATACCTTAGGACTCGAAGAACCAGATCGCAAGTTACTCCAACAAATCATTCTCAAACACAAAGGAGGCCCTGTTGGGCTCTCTACGATTGCTGCTACTTTAAACGAAGACATTGTTACAATTGAAGAAGTGGTAGAGCCGTATTTACTCCAAGTGGGATTACTCCAGCGGACACCTCAAGGCAGAGTAGTGACCGAGCTAGCATACCAGCACCTCAATGTGCCCTTTCCTATACTAGCTAAATAACTACGTGTTTGTTTTTACAGCTAAGTTCTCATGCACTTGGTAACCTCAGGAAAAAGCTGTATACTCGTAGCAACGTATGCAGAATTCACTTACAACTAAAATTAAACGACGGATAACTGCCATTTACCTTGAGTTTATCACGGGATTTTTATGGTGGTGTGTGGGGTATATTCCCTCTCATCATATACGCCGTTTTTTTTATAGAGTGTTTGGAATGCGTATCGGTAGTGGCTCAACCCTACACATGATGGGACGAATCTACGATCCACGCCACATAACTATAGGGAAAGATACAATTATTGGCGAAAAGTTTACCTTAGATGGACGTAAGCAGCTGCCCAACTCTACGGGCGGTTTGGAGATTGGTGATCACGTTGATATTGCATCAGAGGTCATGATTTGGACGAGCCAACATGCTATCAATGATCCCAAATTTGGTGCTATAGAAAAAAAAGTAACCATCGAAGATTATGTTTTTATTGGCCCTCGTTCAATTATCTTGCCAGGCATTACCGTGGGAAAAGGGGCAATCGTAGCGGCAGGTGCCGTAGTAACTAAAGATGTCGCTCCATTTGCTGTAGTAGCAGGTGTTCCTGCCAAAGAAATTAGTCAGCGCAGTCAAGCAGCTCTTGGTTACACTCTTGGCAGAGCGCGCTGGTTCCAATAAGATAAGTGCAGCATGTTACTTTCAGTCAGTATAGTTTCTTACAACACCGCCGAGTTGACTTTGCAAACACTTCAATCGCTTGAAGCTGATGTTACTTCCTCGCAAAAATTACGAAAGAAAACTGAAGTTTTTGTTGTAGATAATAATTCTTCTGATGACTCGGTAGCAAAAATAAAAAAGTATGCACGCACCAGCCAACTTACTATCACTGTCATTGCCAATGACAAGAACTTAGGATTTGCTGCTGCCAATAATCAGGCAATTAAACAGGCCACTGGTCGATACTTGTTGCTACTCAACTCCGATACCATTGTTCAACTAGGCACAATGGAAAAGCTCGTTCAGGCATTTGAGTTTACTCCAGATGAAGCGACCGCAGTACTCTCATCAGCGAGAAATAAACTAGATCATCTTGGGATCCTTGCTGCCACGCTGCTCAATTCTGATGGGACTATCCAACCACAAGGTGGCTCCTTTCCTTCCCTGAGTTCACTGTTTTTTCACATGACTTTACTTGATGACTTGCCGTTGATTGGAAAACTGCTGCCCTCTACACAACACACCGGCTTGCGCACCAACCAAACAGCAAAACTTACGATTGACGATAACCTTGAGCTACCGCCAGAAAAACACGACCTTATACAAAGTGATTGGGTGGGTGGCACCGCACTGATGATCAAGCGTGCAACAGTTACAGAAATTGGTTTGCTGGATGAAAATATCTTTATGTATGGTGAAGATGTGGAGTGGTGTATGCGTGCACGTGCGCACCACTGGGATGTGGCAATTCACAATGGAGCCTACATCACACACCTTCAGTCACAAAGCAGCACTAGTCAAAATGCACTAAAAGGTGAGTTACTTGGATACTTGTATATTTGGTCTAAACACAAGCCGCTCTGGCAGCTGCCGCTCGTAAAAGCTATCGTGTTGATTGGGATTATTTTGAGAATAAGCCTCTTTCATCTCCTTAACCAGCCCGCCAAAGCTCAAGTCTACACACATATTCTCAACAGTATTCGAAAAAGTCTTACCTAAGCTGGTATAATGGAAAGCTCAGATGCAAAAAATAAAAAATGTACTCATGTGGCTTGATGAACATATTTTAGAAGTACTTGCCTACTTGCTGATTGTATTCATTCCGTTAATGCCAAAGTTGCCTCTTTTTGAAGCGATTCCTGGGTACATCGTCCGCGTTCGATCAGAAGATATACTAATCGCCTGTACTGGTATCATTTGGCTTATACAATTTTTCAGAGGTAAAATTGTGTGGAAAACACCGTTAACCTGGGTTATTGCTGCCTATGCTGGTATAGGAATTCTTTCGACAATTTCTGCCGTACTTATTACAAAAACCGTACCTGCTGAAATGTTGCATATTGGCAAAACACTCTTACATTATTTTAGATACTTAGAGTACTTTTTCATGTTCTTTTTAGTAGTGGCAGTACTCAAGACACGTAAGCAGTTACAGACATTTTATTTTCTATTCATAGCCACTTTAATTGCTATAGCGATTTATGGCTATGGGCAGCGCCACTATTATTGGCCAGTTTACTCCACTATGAATAGAGAGTTTAGTAAAGGGGTGCGCTTAGTTTTAACGCCAGATGCGCGCGTGCAGTCTACATTTGGTGGGCACTACGATTTAGCTGCGTATCTCGTGATTGTCTTACCAATTATCTTAGCCTCGTTATTTGTTATTCGTTCTCGCGTCACCCGTGCTAGCTTGACTGTAGTATTTATTGTAGGTATGTGGCTGATGGTGCAAACCTCTTCAAGATCTTCATTTTTAGGTTTTGCAGTTGCAAGTTACGTAGTAATCTGGATTTTCTCCCTGTACAGAGATACCTGGATCAAGCGAGTTGGCAACTTTGTCCTACATTCTTCACTGTACACCGTCCTACTTGGACTTATGATTTTTACCTTGGGACAGAACATGTATGAGCGCTTTTTACAAACGATCAGACCATTCCCAGTACTCAACGATAATTATCATTATCTCAACCATAGAAGAAAAATATTTACACAAGACGTCACTGCATATGTCTATGCCAATATCGTATCAAAAGAGGAGGTAACCGCACTCCAAGATCAATTAACTCCAGATCCACCAGCGAACTCAGTTGCGGTTAATCCAGCCGTACTAACAGACCCTGTATTAGTCGCTTCTGATACTCAACCAGTGCCTGCTGTACCCAGTGATGTAACGACAATTGTCCCCGAAATCATACAGGTTGCTACCAAGTCAGCTGATGGAACAGATATTATTGTAGAAGTAGAAGTGCCGCGTACATATTCTGATGAAGCCTTCAAAAGTGGGCTATCAGCTGCTATCCGCTACGATACACTTTGGCCGCGAGCAATAGCAGGTTTTATGAAAAATCCAGTTGTAGGCTCTGGATATGCTACTTTGACAAAAGAATCTGTGGGACACTTTACTGAAGCAGAGAGCACCGATAACAATTTCTTACGCACACTTGGCGAAACAGGGCTACTAGGTTTTATTACTTTTTATGGGGCAATCATCGTAGCAGTACGTCTAGCATACCAAGTAATGAGGCGTAGTCAGCACGACGAGTTAGCAAGGATTTTTGCTGTTAGCTTTATTGCTGCAACCATCGGTTTACTAATAAATGCTCTCTACATAGATGTTTTTGCTGCCTCAAAAGTAGCTTTTACCTTTTGGACATTTACTGGAATTATCACAGCACTGTATTTATACAAACCAGAGAGCACCTCCACCGAAACTGGTACATTTGCGCAACATATTGCGGGACTTGACACTCAATCTACTAGTGTGAGAAAGAAGTATCAGCTAGACAGTTCTGAAAAAAAGCAGCTAGCCACCAAACATAAGAAAAAGTTAGCTAGGTAATGAATGAAAATTTTAATGTTGACGCCATACTTGCCCTACCCACTCCACTCAGGGGGGCAGATTCGCACCTATAATCTACTCAAACACTTAGCGAATAAACATCAGGTTACCCTTTTTGCATTGATCAAAGAAGACAGCGAAGTAGCCCATATTTCTGAACTAGAAAAATACTGTGCTGAGGTACGGGTATTTAAACGTTCAAAAAAGCCTTTTACCCTAAAAAATATTCTTAAAACTGCTTTTTCAAGTTATCCATTCCTAGTTATCCGCAACTATGTACCTCAGGTAAAAGATGCTGTCATCGCCGAGCTTGAAAAAAATACCTATGATGTGATTCACGCTGAAACCTTTTATATGATGCCACATCTACCTGATACAAAAATTCCTGTACTGCTTGTTGAACAAACTATAGAATATCTCGGCTATGAAAGTTATGCAGAAAACGGCCCCACTCTCCTGCGACCACTGCTCGCAGTTGATATTAAAAAAATAAAGAAATGGGAAAAATTTTTTTGGCAGCAGTGTGATCAATTAGTAGTAATGAGTGATGAAGACAAAGCGTTTATAGTTCAAGAAGTTGGTAATGAGCAAAAAATAGAAGTAGTGGAAAATGGAGTAGACACAGAGTGGTTTGCCCAAAAAAGTAGGCAGGAATCAGTCGAGCCGACACTCCTTTCAGTAGGTACTTTTAAGTGGTTACCCAACATCGAGGCAGTAACATTTTTAGTGGAGAAAGTTTGGCCACTAGTACGACTCTCTCAAAGAGCTATTAAACTCTGGATTGTTGGAGCTGCTCCTACTAAACAAATTTTTGACTTTGCAGCTCGAGATAGTTCAATCACAGTGACTGGTAATATTCCAGACATTAGGGATGCTTTTACACAAGCACACGCACTGGTAGCACCAGTTTTTAGTGGCAAAGGAACTAGATATAAAATATTAGAGTCACTTGCCTCTGGAACACCTGTAATAGCTACAGAGACTGCTGTTGAAGGTTTAGGAGTAGAACATGGCAAACATGTTTTAATCAGTAATACGGCAGAAGGTTTAGCCAAGTTATGTATACAGCTATTACATTCTGCCAGACTGCGTGAAAAACTTGCCCAAAATGGTAAAAAATATGTAACACAACATTTTGACTGGAAGTTAATTTCTCAAAAACTTGATATAATTTATCAGAGAATAGGTGCTAAAAAAGAGCTATGAGTAAAACTACGGATCTTGAAATTATTATCCTCAACTATAACAGTCAATTTTGGTTAAAAAAAGCACTGACAACTCTCAAGCAACAGTATCTTGCCAAAACAAAGTATCGAGTGCAAGTCACTGTTGTCGACAACAATAGCACTGACGAAAGTGTAGATATTCTTCAAAAGGAGTTTACGTGGGTACGGTTAGTACAACTGGAATTAAATCGTGGCTTTGCTGCTGGCAATAATGTTGCACTTAAAAGTAGTACTGCAAAATACTGCATGTTACTTAACTCTGATGTTGAGTGCACGCATCAATCAAACTTTGATATTCTATTAGACTTCTTAGAAACACACCCTGCTGTTGGGGTAATTACCCCAAAGGTCATCTTTACTAATGGCAAGCTGGATCCAGCTTGTCATCGCGGAGAGCCAACCCCACTGGCATCACTGTGGTATCTACTGGGACTTGAAAAACTATTTCCCAACTCTCGGACTTTTGGATCGTACCACTTAGCGTACAAGCGCCTTGACTCTATCCACACCATTGATGCTTGTTCAGGTGCTGCGATGATTGTGCGCATGGAAGCAGTAAAATCTGTTGGATTGTTGGATGAGCGGTACTTTATGTATGCTGAGGATTTAGATTGGTGTAAAAGTTTTCGTGATAACGGTTATCTAGTTACCTATCATCCCAGTGTTGTTGTTATTCATCATAAATATAAATCAGGTATAAAAGGTAGTTCGAAACAAATTGCCCGTAAAACTCGGCACCATTTTTATGATACCATGCTACAATATTACGACAAACAGTATGCTGCGCAATACCCAGGCATAGTGCGGTGGTTATTGCGGTATTTTATTATTATTAAAAAAGGAGCGGTATGAACCAATCTTATGTTCAATTTCAAATTCAAAACTTGCGTGCAATGAACACACAGCGAGTGATGGAAGCAATCATGGTTACCTTTATTGCTACAATTACGATGATTGTTCTGCCACAGCTGCTTATGCAGTATGTATACGCAAGTGCACAACTTTTGGAAGTTCCTAAAGCAGTTGAATACACACCATTTGTTTGCTATGGTATCGCAGCTGTATATGTACTATTTGTTATCATCACCAACATTGGTCGTGCTAAAAAAATCAAACAACTTGAACAGGACCTAGCATTTTCAGTTGGAAGTGACAGTGATATGGATCTAGGTGTTGATGAGGCTGAACTTAAAGAGCTGGAAAAAATGGTTGATGATGCAATTTCATCACAAGGTTCAAAGAAGAGTACGCCTCGTAAAGTAGCTCCAAAAAAGCGCAAGTAGTTTTAAAACTATGATTACACATACCATCGGCATAGATTGTCGGCTTGGTGGCATTGCACATGCTGGCATCGGTAGGTATGTTGCGGAATTAGTACAACGAATTACGAAAAGCACCCAGTATACCTGGGTGCTTTTTTGTACAGATAAAGCTCAGGCAACTGAGTTACTTTCTGGACAAAAACCCAACTCAAAAATCAGGATTGTCTATGCGCCCATCCAACAGTATTCTTTTGCTGAACAAATGGTTTTACCTGATATTTTTAATTCTTTACCGTTGGATTTACTCCATGTACCACACTTCAATGTCCCACTTTTTTACAACAAACCTATCGTCATAACAATTCATGATCTACTTTGGCATGAGTACCGAGGCACAGACGTCACAACTTTGCATCCACTTATGTACTGGCCAAAGTATTGGGCATACCGCTGGATAACTCAACTGGCGGTCTCACGTGCTAAAAAAATCTTTGTACCAACCCAAACTGTAAGCAAAACTGTTCTCAAACACTATCCAACTGTTGCAGAAAAAATAACCGTTACATACGAAGGGATTGGTAGCAAATTAAGTACCTATGCACCTAAGGTTGCAGCACTCAAACGTGAGCGCAAACATCTCTTATACGTTGGCTCGCTCTACCCACACAAAAATATCTCTGTTGTGCTTTCAGCATTGCAAAAAATGCCAGAGTATACTTTGGAAATTGTTGGCTCACGTAATGCTTTCCAGGACAGAGTTCGTGCTGAGGTAGAAGAAAAGGGAATAGCTGAACAAGTGCTATTTAGCGGCAGAATTAGTGACGCTGCGCTCGCTACAGAGTATGCGCAAGCCACTACGCTCATCCAACCTTCGCTTTCAGAAGGATTTGGACTTACTGGCTTGGAGGCACTTGCTTTCAATACTCCAGTTATCGCATCCGATATTCCGATCTTCCACGAAGTTTACAAAGATGCTGCTATCTATTTTAATCCACATTCGCCAGAATCATTTATACAAGCTGTAGAGCAAGTGGAAAAGCCATCTGTTCAACTCAAACTACAAAAAAATGCGGTGTCCGTTCGAGCTCAATTTAGTTGGGATACGCTTGCAAGTGAAACACTTGCTGGCTATGCTGAAGTACTTGCAAAACTATAATTTCTGATGAAAAAATATCCTCGCATTGCGATTGTGTATGATCATTTAGTCACTCAATATGGTGGTGCTGAACAAGTGTTGACTGCAGTACTTGCGAGCTTTCCCGAAGCAGAACTTTTTTCTACTATTCAAGATCAAAAAATTACAAACTGGCACCAACAAACTCAGGTGCATCTTTCTTCTTTACAACGTATTTTTACCTTAGTACGAAGGCGGGAAATTTTAGATCTACTTACGCCAATTACAATCGAACAATGTACCTTCACCAACTTTGATATCATCATTTCTGTAACCAGTAGTGCAGTTAAAGGCATACTGACTGGACCACACCAGCTCCATGTTTGTTATTTACTTAGTCCAACACGATACTTGTACGATAGTTCTGATACGTTATTGCAACAGCATCCAACACTTTCACTGCCAGTTCTCAGTTGGATTGCTAAAAAGATATTTGCCTACCTGCGCTGGTGGGATCAAGTTGCAGTTTGGCGACCTGATTATCTGATTAGTATTTCTGATCAAGTGAGCAAGCGCTGCTTAAAAACCTATCAACGTCAATCGGATGCAATCATATACCCACCGGTAGCAATGCCGCACACCTTTATAGACAATTCACAAGATCTCGATTCCTTAGCTGACTATGACTACCTACTTTCAATTTCTAGACTTGTTCCTTACAAGCGAATTGATTTGGCAATTGCTGCAGCACTTTATTTGCGGCGAGTATTGGTCGTAGTAGGTACTGGACAAGAGTACCAACGATTGCTTCAAAAAGCTGGTTCACAAGCCTATCAACGCTCTCTGTCGGAGTCGCTCGGGCAGTCATTCAAACGTGCACAAGAGCAAAAGAAAGTAATTATATTTATGCAGAACGCATCAGAGAGAGAAAAGGCTGTGTTATTGGGGAACTGCACAGCAGTAATAATGCCTGGCATTGAAGATTTTGGTATTACAGCACTTGAAGCTACTGCGTATGGGAAACTAGTAGTCATAGCAGCTGAAAGTGGCGTTGCAGAGATTCTTAAAAACGGCAAAGAAGCAATCCATTTTTCCAATCAAACTGCAACCAACCTAGTCAGTGCTATAGAAAAAGTTTCAGCT
>JBILVZ010000037.1:0-11696 GCA_044370175.1 Methylococcaceae bacterium | reverse complement strand
TTTTCTCAAGAAGAATTCGTAAGAAAATTTCATAAAACCATCTTTGCATTCTACAAAGAACACAGTACAATCAAGCAGTGAGGAGGAATTATGAATGGTAATGAACATACCTATGCACTGATTTTAGCAGGTGGTGGTGGCACTCGATTATGGCCTAAATCTCGCAACGCTACTCCCAAACAATTCCTCAGTCTTGTTGGCTCAGATACGATGATGCAGTTTTCTGCCAATCGTATTGCGCAAGTAGTTCCCTGGGACCGAATACTAGTAATCACAAATTTAAAATATAAAGATGAGATTGTTAAACAACTCCCTCAGATAAACCCTGAAAATATTATTGCTGAACCAGACAAAAAAGATACGGCATTAGCAATGTTAACAGGTGCCTTATATGCTTGGAATAAAGATAAAGAGGCTGTGGTAATCAACTGCGCATCGGATCATGTGGTTACTGATGATGCAGAGTTTATCAAGGTTATGAAAGCTGCTGCAAAAGTAGCCTCACAAGGTAAAGACCTCGTTACTGTTGGGATCAGACCCACCCGCCCAGCAACAGGATTTGGCTATATCAAAACAGGAAACGATATTAAAAAAATTGACGATAAACTGACGTTATTCAAAGTGGATAGCTTCACTGAAAAGCCTAATGCTGCTACAGCCCAGGCCTTCATCTCAACTGGCAAGTACTTCTGGAATGCCAATATGTATGTTTGGTCTGCACAAGCATTGATTAGCGCTTTTGAAAGTCATAAACCCGATCTGCTTGAAAAGGCAAAAAGTCTACAAGATGTGCCTCCTGCACAATTTCATGATCATTTACCTGCTGTCTACCAAGACGCTGAAGCTATTTCTATAGACTATGCGATCTCAGAACGTGCCGAAAACTTGGTACTGATTCCCGGTGATTTTGGCTGGAATGACGTGGGTGACTGGAAAGTCGTCTATGATCTAGGTATGAAGAATTTAGAAGGCAATGTCATCATTGGTGGTCATGATAAGCAACATACGTTGACTATTAAATCACAGTCAAACTTAATCCATACCAATGGTCGTCTTGTCGCACTAGTGGGAGTCAGTGATATGATAATTATAGATACAGATGAAATCTTAATGATTGTACCGATGAGTCAGAGCCAAGATGTCAAAAAGCTGGTAGAGCGCTTAAAGGAAGAGAAACGGAACGAGTACCTCTAAACCACTATGTTATACGAGCAACAAAAACGGATACTTGATGTTACTGTGGCTATTGGATTGTTTTTATTGTTTCTGCCAATCTGGATTGTTATACCTGTCCTGATTTACTTTGATTCTGGCTGGCCAGTAATTTTTGAGCACAGACGTGTTGGGAAAAATGGGCGAGAGTTTAAACTCTATAAGTTTCGGTCAATGGTCCAAGATGCAGACGAAATCTTGCACAAGCGTGATCACAAACTTCTTGAAGAGTTTAAAAAAGGTGACTGGAAGATAAAAAATGACCCACGCATCACTCGTTTAGGCAAGATACTGCGTTCCCTCACCATTGATGAGTTTCCGCAACTCTACAATGTCTTGATTGGTGAGATGAGTATGGTTGGCCCACGTGCGTATGTACGTAAAGAATTGGATGAACAATCCGAACGATATCCAGAAACAAAACAGTATATTGACCTGATTCTTTCTGTTAAACCAGGAATTACTGGACCATGGCAAACGGGAGGTCGCAACGAAGTGCCGTTTGCTATTCGCGCCAAAATGGATGCTGAGTATGCAAAAAACCATTCACTCGTGCGTGATTTTATGATTTTACTCAAGACACCTCAAGCAATGTTATCGAAGTGGTAGCAAGGTAGTTTATTTGGTATACTAGTCAGCATGCTATTACAACCTGCCCACCAAACGACTAGTGAACTAGATGAAAATCGTATTTTAGCTGAGTTTTCTCCATCCAACGAGAGCAACGAAACAGTATCTCCAGCAAGTGACCCAACCCCAACAGCCCCTCCAAAAAAAACTTGGAAGCGCTGGCAGAAAATTACACTTAGTATCTTTCTGGTACTCCTTGTCCTACTGACTGCAGGTGGAGTTGTTGCAGCACGAACCTACTCAGTGGTCCAACAAATACAAGCTGAAGGCCAGGCACTTGAACTCACCGGTCGAGAAGCATACACAAGTTTTAAAGGGCAAAACCTACCTGAGGTACAAGCCAAGTTAGCACAGATTGATCAAAAACTGGATACTATCAATGCCTTATATAGTCAGCTTAGCTTCTATAAAAACATCCCTGTTGCGAGCACGTACTACTCTGATGGCTTACACGGCCTTGCAGCAGCTGATGCCGGCCTACAAGCAGCCCAAAAATCTATTAATGCTGTCACACCATACGCAGATGTCTTAGGTTTTTCTGGTGAAGGCACATTTCAAGGAGGCACCACTGAAGATCGCTTAAACATAATTTTACAAACATTACAAAAAATTACCCCTGAACTCGATGCAATTACTGCAGATTTACAAACAGTTGAGTCAGAGCTGGCACAGATTGATGCCAACAACTATCCTGAAGATTTTCAAGGCAAGCAAGTACGCTCTCTGATTCTGCAGGCGCAGGGATTTAGTGCTGGTGCCGTGACTGCAATGACTGAGTACCGCCCAGTTATTGAAAAACTGCCTGAAATTGCAGGTGGCACTGGTAAACGAATGAAGTATCTCGTCTTATTCCAAAATGACAATGAGCTTCGCCCAACTGGTGGCTTCTTAACTGCATTTGCCATCATCAATGTTGAGAATGGCAAGGTCACCCCAGAAAAATCAGACGATATTTATGAACTAGACAAAAAGTTTAAAAAGAAGCTGCCAATCCCAGAAGCACTTGGTCGCTATCTAACTACAGAGAAACGCTGGAACCTGCGTGATATGAATATCTCTCCAGATTTTAAAACCTCGATGGATACCTTTTATTCTGAATACATCAAACTTGATGGAGAACCTGCGGATGTAGACGGTATTATTGCTGTTGATACGGAGTTCCTCAAAACTTTAATTAAAATTCTTGGGCCTGTTCAGGTGCCTGGCTACGGTACTTTTAGTGCAGAAACAGAACCTCGCTGCGACTGTCCACAGATTATTTACGCACTCTCAGAGATTATTACTAGACCAACACCGTATATTCGTGAAGATCGCAAAGGAATTTTAGGACCAATGATGCGTGAGCTGCTCACTAAAGCGTATAGTGCTCCAAAACAGCAGTGGCCAGAACTTTTTCAAGAAGGTTTTAAAGCACTAGAAGCTAGACATATTCAACTGTATTTTGTGAATGCTGACCTACAAAAGGTCGCTGAAACAATCAATGTTGCAGGCAGAATCATGCCACCTGAAGACCAAAAAGACTTCTTTGGTTTGGTGAACGCCAACCTTGGAGGAGCAAAGTCTAATCTCTTCATTTCATACACGGTAAACCAGACTGTCTCAGCACCAGTTGACGGAATGGTAGAGAAGACAGTCGAAATCACCTACGAAAATAGCCGAAAAGGTGATAACTGTAATCTTGAGGCTGGGCTCCTCTGCCTTAACTCCACCTTACGCGACTGGACGCGCTTATACGTCCCACAAGGCAGTCAGCTTGTTTCAGCACAAGGCTTCACGACCGAACCAAAAGTCTATGACGAAGCTGGTTTTACGGTATTTGATGGCTTCTTTATGCTTGAACCAAAATCGACGGCTAAAATCAAACTTACCTACAAAGTGCCATACACAGATACCACTGAGTATCGACTCCAGATTTGGAAACAAGGTGGTATCCCAACCTATGAAACATTGATGGATGTCACTGGTGGACAAGAAAAGGTTGAAGTACGCAAAGATACTGTTTACACAACGGCGTTCTAATCTGAGAAACCTTTTTTAAGCTCGTGTGGTATGGCAACTCGTTCAGTTACAATCTCAGGTATCGTTTTAAAACGGAGCAACACGGGTGAAACTGATCGCATTGTCACTATCCTTTCACTAGAGTTAGGTAAAGTCGTGGTCGTAGCAAAAGGAGTTCGCAAACTGCATTCAAGCAAAGCTGCCGTACTCGAACCAGGGAACTACGTACAGGCCTTTTGCATTCACACCTCTTCACTACCACTCTTGACGCAGGCCACTCTGCTTGCTGACACAGGAAGTGCTCGAGAATCACTAGCCAAGATGCGCCAACTCCATCAGTTTTTAGAGATTGTCGATCAACTGTTTGTTGAAGAAGAGATTGATCCAGAATTATTTGCAGAACTACTTGGCGTGCGGAAAGAGATAACGTCACCTACTAGCAGTGTCCAGAAAATTCGTCGACACTTTGAAAAGATTTTAACAGCATTGGGGTTTCATGTCTCAGGCACACAGATTGACTCCGTTCTTGATAAAGTTTCAGAGCTGACCGAGCGACCCATTAGGAGTTTCGAGTTTTTGCTTGTAAAACCACATAAAGATTAATATAATACGAGATACTACCTATAGTAGGTACAAGTTAAGAGAGCAGTGATCGGTCTGGCAGCCGTGAGCTCAGAGTAAAAGCGGATGTTTACGGCGTAGTGCAACTACACAACAACATCAACTAGGGTGGAACCGCCCATCAGGGTCCCTAGCAGTAATACTACTGCAGGGATTTTTTATTTTTCCCTACGCAGTAAGAAAGGTACCATGTCAGCAACATTGACGCTCGACACAATTATTTCACTCTGCAAACGCCGAGGCTTTGTCTATCCCACTTCAACTATTTATGGTGGTCTAGCTAATTCTTACGACTACGGGCCGCTTGGCACTGAGTTACTGCGTTCCATCAAAAATCTATGGTGGCGTGAGTTCATCACCAAACGTACTGATATGGTCGGGCTTGACTCACAAATCATGCTCCATCCCCAAACCTGGGTGGCTTCTGGACACGTTGGGGCATTTAATGATCCACTCGTGGAAGATAAGATCACTCACAAGCGCTACCGTGCCGACCACTTAATTGAGGCTTGGGCAGAAAAAAATGGACAAGAAGTGATAACCGCCAATATGAGTCTGACAGACATGGCAACCTATATTGTGGAGCAAAAAATCAAATCTCCAGATGGCAACGAGCTCACTGAGCCTAAGGCCTTTAATCTGCTCTTTGAAACTGCCATTGGCGCAGTGAGTGGTGAAAAAGCCAAAGTCTACTTGCGTGGAGAAACAGCACAAGGTATTTTTTCAGACTTCAAACACGTTGTTGATTCCACCCGTATGAAGCTGCCATTTGGGGTTGGGCAGATCGGCAAGAGTTTCCGCAATGAAGTCACCACCGGGCAGTTTGTATTCCGTACCTTTGAGTTTGAACAAGCCGAAATTGAGTATTTTTTTGATCCTGAAACTACCAGTTGGGAGCAGCTGATGGAAGACTGGAAAGCTGCCATGTGGCAGTTTGTCACAAAAACACTTGGCATCAAAGCAGAGAACTTGCGCTGGCGCAAACATTCAGACAAAGAGCGTAGTCACTACAGTAAAGATACCTATGATCTAGAATATCAGTTTCCCTTTGGCTGGAAAGAACTGTGGGGCATAGCCTACCGCACTGACTATGATTTACAGCAGCATCAAAATTTATCTGGTGAAAAGTTGGAGTACTTTGACCCTCAGAGCAATCGCCACTTTATCCCACACGTCATCGAACCAGCAGTGGGCGTGAACAGACTCTTTTTGATGGTGCTCTTTGATGCGTATAGAGAAGATACGGAACGTGGTCGGGTTGTTTTGGAATTAAACTCACGCCTAGCACCATATGAAGCGGCAGTTTTCCCGCTTTTGAAGAACAAACCAGAGCTCGTCGCAAAAGCTGAAGAGTTGTTTGAGAAGCTACTCAATGACTTCAAGGTCACCTGGGATGACCGTGGCAATATTGGCAAACGCTACCTCTACCAAGACGAAGCAGGCACTCCATTCTGCATCACCGTAGACTTCCAAACGCTCGAAGATGCTACGGTTACAGTGCGCGACCGGGATACTGCTGAACAAGTCCGTGTGCCTATTGCTGAATTACCCAATATGCTCCGTTCAAGACAGTAATTACAACCACTGTACTAACTTTGTAGAGTCAACACTCGAGGAAACTACTACTAGTCAGTACTACTGCAAACCAGGTACACTACAAACTATTGTCTGATATAAGACATGGAGGATTGGTATGCCAAAAAAACCCGTATTGTTCGCAATAATTGGTGTGATTGTACTAGCTTTAGTTGGTGGTGGGATCTGGTTTTGGCAATCTCGTGCAGAAAAGACAACGCAAGCTCCTGAAACAAAACCGACAAAAAAGAGAATCGTTGAGCCAGTCAACGTCATACCTGTTGTAGAACGACCCGTACTCTATATTTCACCTCAGGCAGATGGTCGAAACATAGATATTGTGGTGACTGAGTATAAAAAGGAAGCAACAACGGTAGAGTTTGAACTTGAGTATACTACGGAAAACTTAGTTCAAGGTGGTCAGGGAGAAATCTCACTCGCAACACTGCCTGCTACAAAAAAGTGGTTGTTGGGTAGCTGTAGTGCTGGAGGAGCCTGCTCATATCACACCAATGTAACTGGTGGTGAACTCAAAACTAGATTTGTTGGATCAGAAAACTATGCACTTAAAAACTCTTGGCGGTATATTGAAAATAAACAAAAAGAGAGCACTTTTTCTTCCAAAGACGCTAAATTTCAGATCAAAGCACCTACACTTGCTAAAGTAGCTCTAGCGACTATTACTACTAGTCCGGGGTATCCAAAAGGTCTAGCAGGGACACCTGTTTCTGATCCCTATGTATTTGCTAGCCCTACAGCCCTTACAGGAGACGCGGAGGTCTCAATCCGCCTTTCTGAAGAAGGTGAAGCTACGATCATGGCATGGGATGGCAAGACTTGGAGTGACCTGAAAGGCGCAACCAAAGACAAAGTTGTAACTGCCAAAGGCCCTCTGTCACTGTTGTATATTGCAGTCAAACTGTAACAACTCGAGCAGTTCTCATGACAAAAACGTCTATCTTGTATTTACGATAGTATTTGCTATGCTACCAAAATATGTGTAAGTGCTGAAAAATAGTATGGGAAATACCGTAGAGAAACTACAACATGGAGAATCAGCTCATACTGTAAAAGAGGTAGGCAATCCTGATCTTCCAACGTCACTATACAAACTGATTTGCAAACTCCAGGAGAGGGCAGAGGCGCAGGTACAAGCAGACCCAACGGTAATATATCTATCAGAGGCTACGATAATCCAAACACTAGCCTTTCAAAATGCGCGTGATACTATCTCAAATCTGCTTGTGGTACTCACTTCAGGAGATATACCAATATCAGATGAATTTATTATCGAACAAATTCGTCCACTACTTGATCTTGTAACTAATGCCCCAGTGGATGCTGCACAAGAGGCAACTACACTAACTGTTCAACGTCCAATTCTAACAAATAACTTCCAGAAAATTGATTGCACACTTCGATCAGATTCAATTACTACGAGTATAAACTTTTCTGCATGGAGTACCGATAAAAAAAGATCGCGTTACCTTCTCTATCAAGATTACAGAAGCTGGTCTGCAAGTTGGTTTTCAAAACTCAACTGCGGTTACACCAGCAGAGTTTCATGATATAACGGAGCAGATTGGCTTGCCCTGTATTGCTGAGTTCTTTGGATTGCTGAGGGCAAATATGTATGTAGTGGGCAGAATTCCCACTGAAGTTACAAAAATCTTAGCAAACGATGAGCAGCCTATACTTCTTACTAAGCTTGATGTTTTGCTTGAGCAACTAACTGGTGGCATTGCTACACATCCAGAAGCAAACTGGACCAGTTTTCACTTTAAAACTTCTCAAATGAGTTTTTATACCTTGTTTCAATTACTTGGGGCAACTGAAGATCCTAATCAAATAACTGCCTATCGACGGCTTGTTGAGGTTAGTAAGAACTTTGCAATGAAGAAAGCACTAGACAGTGGCTTGTATGTTGCTCCTGAAATCGATCAAGGAGATTATAAGGATACAGTAATTATCCCACATGCTTCAAGTCGAGTTGAAATCTTTGGACTGCTGTATTTTTCAATATCCTCAGTGCTAACGCTTTGGTTACTAGTGACACTCCTTGGGAAGTCTGAATCACAGCAGATAATTTCCTATAACGACATTGCGCTTGCACTTGTCCAGAGTTTAAATAATCTCTTTGCATTGTATCTTTTTATGATGCGCGACCCCCTTGCAGACAACGAGTAGCTGCAATTCTTTCTACGTATCGTCATAGTCTTTTTATAGTGATTAATTTTTGGCTACACATTTGCACCTTTTTCCTGCTCATTTTCGGGTATTCTCTGTCTTTACAAGACTAGTCCAACTTGAGATACTACAAGTAGATGGAAAGAAATGGGAAAGTGGCTTATATAAATGTTACTAGGCACATACTACCACACACTTGAAGACACCGGTAGAGTGTCACTGCCCAAACCATTTCGAGACGAACAAGATTCTTGGATCGTCACCAGAGGACTTGATGGCTGTTTATTTTTGCTCAAGCCTGAACAGTTTGCGCAAGAGCTCGCACAAATAACAGCACGCACGTTTACAAGTAAAGATACCCGCGACTTAACCCGGCTTTTTGCCAATGAAGCCAAAGAAGTCGTAGCAGATAAAACTGGTCGAGTACAACTGCCCGAGTACTTGATTACGTTTGCGCAGCTTTCCAAATCTGTAGTAATCGTGGGAAGTATTACACGGCTCGAGATCTGGGACAGAGAACGCTACCACGCCTATCTAGCTCAACTGGAGCCACAAGCTGAAAGCCTGGCTGAGAAGTTTGCAGCAAACGAAATGAAGCACGAATAAGAACCATATGACACCAAAAAAACACCAACCAGTTCTGCTTGCTGAAACCATTGCAGCCTTACAGCTGCAACCTGGTGCATGGGTAGTAGATGCTACATTCGGTAGAGGAGGCCACACCCAAGCTCTACTGGAAAATGGCGCGCAGGTGATCGCATTCGACTGGGACAGTGAGTCCATCGAGTACGCACAGGTAAACTTTACGAAAGAAATTGAAGAACAGAAATTAATCATGGTTCACAGCTCATTTGCTGGCCTACAAAAAGAAGTCAATATGTTACAAACCAAACTTAACATCTCAGCTCCACAAGCTATCTTGTTTGACTTTGGTACGAGTAGCGATCAACTGACTTCTGGGGTTCGTGGCTTTAGTTTCCTAGAAGATGGTGATCTTGATATGCGTATGGATACTCGCTTGGGTGTCACTGCCAAAGATCTGCTTGCAGTTCTGCCTGAAAAACAACTTGCGCAACTCTTTATCGAGTTTGGGGGAGAACATGAAGCCAAGGCCGTGGCTCGCGCCATTAAAGCAACTCCAACACCAATCACAACCACCGTTCAACTCGCAACTCTTGTGGAACGCACCAAACGGGAACGTCGTGGGCACTTACACCCTGCTACTAAAGTTTTTCAAGCACTGCGCATTGCCGTAAATAGCGAGCTTGATGAAATTGCACAAGCACTACCACAGGCTTTGGAAGTAGTCGCAAAGAGTGGCATCATCGCCACTATTGCTTTCCACGAAGGGGAAGATCGATTAGCAAAGAATGCTATGAAAACCTGGGAACAGAATAATTCTGGTCATATCCTGACTGACAAACCAATTGTAGCAACCGAGGGGGAAGTGGCTGAAAACTCCAACTCTCGCAGCGCCAAACTGCGCGTCTTTAAAAAAAATTAAAAGGAAGATATGTCAAAAGCTGTTCTCTACTATTTTCTTCTAGCTGCCATTGTAGTTGGAAAGGCTGGACATACCCTCTATGAGAGAAGTCTCGTCGTTCACCACGGTTTTACCGTCAGTGAGTACCACCAACAGACTAAAGAACTAAAACAACAAAAAGCACAACTGCTGACAGAACTTGCACAGCAACGTGCCATTAGCACTATCAAAGATTCAGCTATTGTTGCAGAATACATGCCAGTTACCAATGTGTTTGTCGTAACTACTTCCAAAAACGTCGCTACTTTACAGTAAAGCTGCTACTATTGTCCTATGGTTTTGAGTCACCCGCGCCTGAAAACAACCCAATCTCCTTCTAACTCTGGTCGAGAGCGTATTTTATTTTTAGGTTTTTTTATTGGAATTCTAATTGTTTTATCCAGACTTTTTTATTGGCAAATTATACAAGGTGATAGCTTAACTGCTGAGGCAAACGATCAATATGAGCGGCAGTACACCCAAACCGGCAAGCGTGGCAATATTTACACTGCAGACGGTCATCTCCTCGTCACCAATCAGCAGGTCTACCGACTCTTTGCGCAACCACAAGTCATCACCAGTGAACCTCAGACGCTCGCTGCCCAACTCACTCCACTTGTGCTCAAGGATACCTTAGAGTACCAATCAGCAAGTGCTTCAGCTACCAGAGAAGAAATTGCTAAAAGAATAGAAGCACAACTCGAACGCAAACTGGCAAATAAAAAACTCAAATGGGTCAGTTTAGTTACTAGTCTGAGTGAAGAAACAAAGCAGAAGATTTCAGAAATGAAACTACCAGGTATTGGCTTTGATACCTATGAAAAACGCTTATATCCTGAAGCATCAATGGCTGCCCATCTGACAGGGTTTGTTGGCAAAGATGAAGACGGTACCGATATTGGTTACTTTGGTATAGAGGGAGCACTTGAACAAGAACTTAAGGCACGTTCACAAAAAAGTACCGTACTAGCCGATGCACTGGGTATGCCATTACCACAAGAAGAAGAGAACAGCCAGACTATACTCGATGGGCGCGACATCACCCTCACCATACGGCGTGATGTACAAAACTTGGCTGAAACTCACCTCGCTGAAGGTGTCGCACGGTATGGCGCTCGAGCTGGAGAAGTTTTAATTATGGATCCTAAAAGTGGCGATATTTTAGCGATGGCAGCACTGCCCAAATATGATCAGCGTTATTTCTTTCAGTATCCAGCTAGTACCTATACTAACCCTAGTTTAAGTAGTTTATATGAGCCAGGTTCAACATTTAAAGCGCTTACTGTGGCCGCGGGGATTGATGCTGGGGTGATCTCACCACACACACAGTGTGATACCTGCAGTGGGCCAAGAGTATTTGGTAAGTACACTATAAAAACCTGGAATGATCACTATCATCCTAGGATCACAATGACTGAGGGGCTAGCAAAGTCTGACAATACGGCTATGATTTTTATCGCGGAGAAGCTCGGTGCGGAGCGGCTTCGGGAGTACTTAGAGAAATTTGGAATTGGTGAAGCTGCGCATATTGAGCTGCAAGGGGATCGCAAGACACCGTTTCCGCAAAAATGGGGACCTGTCGAGCTAGCCACAATATCATTTGGACAGGGAGTCAGTACCACCACACTCCAGCTTGCACGTGCCATCGGCGTGATTGCCAATGATGGCAAAGTAATGCGACCACGTATTATCAAAAGTGCCACCGATTGGCTAACCGGTGAGACGATCATTCCAGAACCAATTGTAGAGCGTCAGGCCATTTCTCCAGAAACAGCTCGGATCGTTCGGGAGATGTTAATTGAGTCGGCAGCTCACGGAGAGGCTCAGTGGACCGCTTCTAGGAATCACTGGATTTCTGGCAAAACAGGCACTTCACAAATACCACTAGAAAAAGGTGGTGGCTATGAACAAGACGTAACTATGGCAAGTTTTGTTGGGTTCGCACCACCAG
>JBILVZ010000010.1:0-34529 GCA_044370175.1 Methylococcaceae bacterium | reverse complement strand
TAGTTAGTTTGTAATTACATCATTTTGCTTCATTGAGAACTTTGAGTCAGCCAAGTATGATTAGCGGCACTTGAGAACTACTGCCCTGTTTTGACTAGCCAAAACAGCGGCGGTAGAACTCATGCAAGCTCTTTAACACTCACCTTTGTACTGCACCCCACCGTTAGTAATACGAGATCTTTCTAGTGGCTTTCAATTTTTTTGGTGAATCCAGAAAGGACAGTTTAGACATGGCGATCTTCGCTTCGAGTGCTCTGCGCAAGCCACTGCAATGGCTTGCGGTGGTATCGTTGGTGTTGACGTTGGCTTTTGGAGCGGTAGCAATTCAGACCGAAGTGGCGCAAGCGGGTTCAAATGGACAGATGGTGCGACTTTCCAACATCTGTCCGAATCCAGCCTTGATCACCTGGGCACGGGTATCTGGCTATAACCAAAATGGCAAGTATGCTGTCTGGCAGGCTTGGCCCAATCGCTCCAGCGTGACTACCGATGGCTGGTACTGGATTGGTCGTGTCAAGATCGAATGGCGCACCAACCGCGACACGTACCTGCACCTGACCGCCTATGATGTGCCAAAGAACCAACCGAATCGTGATTGGGTAGCGGTGATTTTAGACAAGTGGGGTTGTTAGACAACAGTGAGTGTGATTGAGCAGTGGTTGCTTGCGGGTTTTACCCGCAGGCAACCTACGTGCGAAACGTATACACTAGGAATAGTATGCAATGTAGAAAACACCCACTGCTTATCATTTCACTGTTCTTGAATATTTTTTTACTCGGTGTACTTGCAGTACATTGGAAGTACATAGGGTTAAAGTATCAGTTTGTCCAAACCCCACCACTAAGCTGCTATCAAGTAGGTGCTGGGTATCTTACTGCACATGAGGATATTTTTACTCGTTCAGAAGTAACAAAAGAGCAAGAAATATCAGGGGCAACCCCAACTGCTGAGCAGTTGCAGGCTTTTCGGCAAGCAGTCTTTGTGCAGGATACTGCTCAAGAAATCGAGAGACTCTGTAATCAGCCGATTGGTGATTACACAAAATCACCTCAACAGTAATACAATGAAAGTACCTATATGTATAAAAAGCTATTTTATATTTCAGCGATACTTACCATTATTTTAATAATTTTCTGTATTGCCCATTGGCGGTTCATCAGCCTCAAGTATACTTGGCAGTACACTCCTCCCCTCTCCTGCGACATTTTGCGAATAGCATATGCAACGCGTTTTGAACCAGAATTCAAGCCCATTGATGCCTACTTTGTAGCACATCCTGATGGTGCTGACATGCCTCCTGAGATCAGTAGGCTCATGAGGAAGCTCGATACAGTCCAACAAACTTCCCTGCAGATCCAACAGCTCTGTGAGAAAAATGTTCAATAGTCAATGTATTATCAAGGTGATGCAATTTTTTCTTGCTGCTCATTGAGCCACTCCTTGATACCAGTTTCTAAACTCATCAGTGTTGAAGTCTTCATCCCCAGTAGCTCAAGATCTTCTGAATGTTGTGTCATCTCAAAGTCTAAAGGAGCGCTTTCAATAATTTGTACCTGAGCTTTAAAATAATCCCTCAGGAAATACATCAGTTCTGAATTGCTCACTCTATTGCCACTTACTTGAAAAACAGTTTTTGTATTTTTGGTGAAGATACTGCGTACGAGCAAGGTGCTGACATCTTTTAGGTGTGTAGGAAACACCCAATCGCTCCAGATATTTTGCGTAATATTCCCCGCTGCATCCTGTTGAAAACCAAAAAGTTCGGAATTTTTGGGGATCCACGCAGTATTTTTCTGCTGAATGGCTTGATAGGCTGCAAGGTATCTTTGGATTCTTCGAGCTGGGAGCTGTGGATCTAGGATTGCTGCTGATATATCTTGACCTGGCCCATAAACATCAGATATTTTTAGAATGCGCGTCTTCCCCTTGGAGAGTTTTTCCAAAATTGTTTGTCCAAGCCACTTGGAATACGCATAACTAAATTCTAGAGAGTAGTACTGTGATTCTTTACTCGTTGGCGATAGTGGAAAGAGATTGTACGAAACTTTCTCTAAGGCCGAACTAATTGCTTGAGCACTCGCTGCATCTGTTGTTAACTCCCTCTCAGGAATGCTAAGGAGTACTTCTGCAATGTCATGTATCTCTTGAGACAGTTTCTTGCAGTTCTGCGGACTGAGTCTGGCTGTCATATTGTCGATTGCACTAGTCGAAGTCCAAACAAGTGTTTGGTCCGGTTGCAGCAATCTGCCAATTTTTATTGCACTACCAGCATTTTGTACAATCTCATTTTTTAAAAGTGTCTCCTTGGGCAGTGGGTCTCCGCCTGGGTGCTGCCATGCCAAACCAGCTAAATCAATGATATGCGTACATTTTTTTAAGAATGCTTCAAGCTCAAAAGAGTTCAGGTGATTACATTGTACAAACGCAACCCTTTCTGAATTGTAGAGGGATGCGGTGAGGCCGCGGGTGGTGAGGCGTTGGATAGAACGTGTCGCAAGATAGAGCTTCTCAAATGAAGTTTCCTCGGATTCCAACAAATGTTTTGTGAGGTATCTGCCGATACATCCCGTTGCCCCGAGGATACCTATTGTATGTTTTGGCATAGCTATGCTACCTCCTGGTACCGCTCCTTGACTAACTGCATTGATACATTGCTAGTAGTTGAGATCTTAACGGAAGCTACTGCATTGGCAAAACGAATAGCTTCTGTATGCCCCATACCTGTTTCTAGCGCATACAGAAATCCTGCATTAAAGCTATCCCCTGCTCCAACAGTGTTTAGGACGGTGGTGGGAATGGCAGGGATGGTCTGGAACTGCCCAGAACCATAGAGGTGTGCTCCCTGCTCTGAATCTTTGACAACTATAACAGCATCGGTGTATTGCGTAGCTTTGGCTGCTCCATCTGCAAGAGAACTGGTGTCCCAGGTAGCTAGAAACTCATCTTTGCTGGGGAGATAGTAGTTGGCAAATTTGAGCAGTTCTCTAACATGCTGCATATCTTGTGTTGTTACAGAATTATTCACTCGACCATGGTCAACAATTACTTGGACTGCCTGCTCACGGGCTAGCTGAGCGAGTGCTTTGTAGGCAGGCAATAAGTTTTTTAGTTTGAAACAGCCACCTAAATACAAGAATTTTGCTCTGGAAAGATGACGGCTGAGTGTCTCATGGACTACATCGCCGTTGAGTTGCTGATTGGCGTTGCCGCATGAAGTCATGATTGAGTTGCCAGTTTCGTCTACGTAATGTATGGCAATATTGGACTGGGCATGCGGGTCTACTGTTACGGCCGATACCACACCTGAGTTTTGAATATACTGCTCCATCAGTTCGCCAATGCCATCATTTCCCCGCATACCAATGAATATTGAAGGTAGGCCGAGTTGCACGCAGAGCTGCGCAAAGTTGAACGCGGAGCCACCAGCATGCATCGTGTATTGGCTGCCTTTAACTTCTTTATTTTTGAGAAAACCATCCCCAATGGGAAACTGCACGCAGGTAATATCGAGGTAGATTGTGCCAACGGATAGTACGGCGTTTTTGTTATTGTTGTTAATCATTCCATCTCCACTCATCGCAAGGACGCGGGGTTATTGTAATAGTTGTTCTAGTATTACCTATAAACGAATTCTTGCGCAAGTTCCTTTCTTCAGCCATTGTTACAAGCATATCTGCTAGACAGGGGCTCTCTGTCATTTTTCCAGGAAGTGCAAATATATACCCTGGTTTTGGCTCATGAATATCGATACCAACTGACCTTGCCTTGTTGGATGTAGATGAAAGATCAGGTTTTAGACAGGCTGTTGCAAGTGTAGGTTGTTGATAAGCTTGATAATACAATCTCTGAGCAGCTGCTTGTACTGATGCAACTCTATCGCTTATTGGACTAAAATCTGGTTCATCAATCACTACAGCATCTTCATGCTGCCCAATCATAGTAACTCGACCATGTTGAATTGCAGCAGCTTCTCCTGGCTCAATATAAAATACATTATGTTTGCCTAGCCGAGGATAAACAATAAGGTGACTTTTCCAAAAACGCATTGAATATTCTTCTCCAAAATATTGACTTAGGAAGTTTGCCATTCCATACCCCGTAGTATTTATTACTAGCTGCGTGTTCAACGGTTGATCTTGTGAAGAAACTGCTGATCTCAACCAGGCTTGTTGGTTTTGATCTACAACGATAGTTGAATCTAAGTAAAATTCTCCTCCAGCTTCTTGAATACGCTTTATAAGGTTAGCATACAAGCTTGGCGTGTTTATACTTACATCCGCAACTCTAAAGGCCTTCACAATTGAAGAGATGTCTATCTCAGGGCAATTAGTTGCTAATTCGCGCAATAGAACTGAATCTGCAAATACTTTGGCTGCAGTCCATCTTTCCTGAGCGTACTCGACATACTCATTTTTTTTGAAAACTGCATATGAGTGCATGTCTGGTTCTGTAATTGATTCAGGTGCCAACTGCTTAATCACTGAGTATCCATATTGACATCGCCCTGCAACTTCAACTGCCTTAGTTTGGTCTTTAACTGAAGTTGCATGATAAGTTCCAGCATGTAACCAACCTTCGTTCCTTACGGATGGTCCAGCGCATACTTTTGAAGATTTCTCCACCAGAGCAACCTTATAACCATGCTCAGAAAGTCTTACAGCTGTCATAAGGCCAGCAGCACCTGCTCCTAGAATTGTAATGTCTGGACAAATTTCTTTACTCATATGCTCCTTTTACCCTTATAAACTTCCCATACAGTTAGCCAGCAATTATGATTAGTGAATGAAACTATCTCAATGAAGCAATTTGATGTTAAACACATATATCTGTACAGGTTAGGCTTACAACTAATGTACAAGTATATTTTCTATGGAATGGAAAAATGATACATGACACTTCTGTCATTAAATATGACAATTATAGGTGTGGTAGATTTGATTCAAGTGATTCTATTTCCGTGAGTGAATCCTTTAACTCGAGTTGTTCACTCAAATTTCGTGCCTTCGTTAGATATATCATGCACTGTGAAAAGTCTTCTTGCTGATACTTGATCTTTGCCATTGCCAAGTAATAGAGAGCTATTCCAACCTTGCTACCTACTTGCAGATTACAAGTATAAGCATGCTCATAGTGTTCTTTTGCTAGCACATAGTTGTTCATTTCAATATATATGTTTCCTAAATATGAATTAGAAATCGCTTCGGCTTTTATATCTCCAATTTTTTTGGCTATTTTAAGAGCATTTGTATATTGTTGTAGTGCACGAGGTTTGTCATTTTCATGGTTGTAAAGATGACCAAAATATATGTATCCATCAGCTAAATGGCTAAATTGGCTTGTCGCTTTAAATTCTTTAAATGATTCTTGTAAATATATTTTTGCTAGTTTTAGCTCGTTTTGGTCAAGTAAAAAGACTGCTAATCTTTGTTTTGCAAAAGCAATTAAATAGTTATTCTTCAGTTTCTTGGCTAATCGTAAGCCTTCTTCAGCTTTTTCTTTCGCAATCTCCCTGTTGCCTCTCCAATAATAAAACCAACTTCTTTCTCGTATGAGTAGTAGTGCAGTACTACTCGTATCTTCAAGTTTCTTACTGATAGAGATGATACTTTCTCCATATTCATCAAGTATCTCCCATCTTCCCGTATTCCAAAGAAAAAGACTAAATGTTTTCCAAAGGTTGAGCGCATCATCGTATAAATTTTGCTTTATACAGAGTTTGAGTATGTGCAAAAGTATGTTTACTTCACTGCTTAGTGTCGGCTGCATAACCTTGTCTAAAGCAATATATTTAGAATAATATTGAGCAACCTTTTGGATTGATTCTAAGTCTATTGGAAACTCGTGCTGACAATACAAGGCAATTAAAGGATGGAGCTTATACCTCTCTGCTGATGTAACCTGTACAAGTGAATTCTCAGATAGTTCACTCATTAAATTTTTAAATTCAGTATCATCATGTATATTTAGCGTATTTACTATATGTAGTGAAAATTCATTTGTGGAAAGTATTGAAATTTTCTTGAGAAGTTCTAGGGCAGATAAACTTATATTATTTATTGATAGTGAAAGAGCTTTTGCTAGGTTCTTTCCCTGATATTGATAGCTTGTTAATGATGGACTTTTGTCCTGATAGTATTTAAGTAATTCCTTTGGAGTGTATAGACTATTTGCAAGTTGCCGCGCAATAAGCTGTAAGATAATTGGTAGAAAGCCAACCTCTTTGGCAATTTGCAGCAGTACTAATGAATTTTGGTTGTAAAATGCTGCTCCGAGTAGATCAGTAAAAAAAGTTTTTGTTTCAGCAGTTGTAAATGGGCCAACATAAACTGCTATCAGGTTCTTGATTGTATTTAATGCATTTCGATTACTAGTAATTAATACAGTACTTTCTTCATTGTTTGGAAAAAGTAAATTTATGTTTTGAAAGTCCTGTACATTGTCTAATATAATCAGCAGCTTCTTTTTACATATATATGAGCGTAATATTGCTGCCTTAAGGTGAATGTTTTTAACGTCCGTAACTTTTTTCTCAAGTGACATGCCAATATGATTAAGTGCTTCATTTATCGTTGAAGTATCATATTGAATCCATATCACCCCGTCTGGAAATAACTGTTTGTACTGTTGTGCAAACTCGATAGCAAGTGTTGTTTTTCCTGAGCCAGAAATTCCATAGAGGGAAATGATTTTGCCTGGTATCTTTGATTTTGGAAGAATTGTACAGTTTACCCGTTCAGTATAGTAGGCAATATTTCTTGGAATCTGCAAAATAGGGCTTAATTCTTTCTCTGGGAAAAGATGTGTTATTTCATCTTCCGTCAATCTACCTAATCCAAGAGATTCAATAATCTCGTCTGCTCCAGATAGATTAGTTATGCCGCCTTGAGTAATAAAAATTCTAATGATGGTAATGATGAGTTCTCGGCTGGAAGGTTCGCGTTTACCGTTTTGCCAGTGTGAGAGGATGCTTGGATCATAGCTGAAACCCTCATCTTGAAGAGATTTTGAGAGCGCAGCAAGCGTATTGAACTGTGAAAGCAGTCTATATTTTTTAAAAAGTTCTGCAAAATTTTTTTTATTTTGCGACAACATAGCACGTAATTATACTGTTGAACAGAAAATATGCTATATCTGGAAGTGGTATTAAAAAAATTACTCGTCTCGATATTCTTTATTCTCACGCATCTCATTTTCAATCAACGCACGAAGGTATACAGACCGAGGAATTTTTTTAACCTTTGAGATCCAGTCGAGGTACCGACCAATAGCTGGCGAGATGAAAAAGTTGAAGCGAACATCGATCAATTCTTGTGCATACTCCAGAGCGTCTTCTAATGTCTTGTTCAGATTATTTTCATTGTATGAAAGTAATTGAAGTTTATCATTATCTATGCCAGCTGCAAAATAAGGAAGATTATTATCGTAATACAGTGCAATAACAGGTTTACCCATATCTAGAGCCTTGTGAAGTACAAATCCCATAGATAAGCTATGAATAGAAACTTCTAATACGATAACATCAGAATTCTTTATATGAACCATTGCTTGCTTATAAAGATCTACTCTGTCAGAATGCGTACCTTCGTAAAACTTATTCTCGTCAACTCTGCAAATTAAATCATCTAAATTCTGATTACCCAAAGCCTCAATATTCTTATATATTTCCTGGTATTGCTTTCCAAACTCTTTTGTGCCTCTTGCAGATGCTGTGAAGTATACTTTCATAGTTCCTATAAATTATTTAGGCGTATATTACCATTTTTAATCGTAAGGAGAAAGTGGGATTTAATTTTATCTATACCAGCATGACAAACATTTTGACTTTATGGGATGAAATCCTTGAGCAACTAAGGCATTGTTCAAAATCCCTTCATTAAACTTGAGGTGGAAAGGATGTCGTCCACCGTGAGTTTGATTAAACTCTGAGCGATGTGCGAATAATTTAGTGCTACTACTTAACTTCATTATGACATCTAATGGATCAACCATATGTTCTAAAACATCAATCGCAAAGACCGCATCGGCATCAGGGAGGACTTTTAATGATTCAATATTATAAACTTCAACTTCTAAATTCCTTTTTTTTGCTCGCCATTTTAAGAACTTAATTGAAGGGCAATCAAAATCAATAAAGTATGTCTTGTATCCATTTGCAATCAAGAATAGTCCATCATTTCCTACACCACATCCAAAATCAACAAAGCTTTTTAACTTTAAATCTTCAGCTAAATTGATTAGTTCTGTAGCAAAATCCTCGCGATCTTTACTTTCATACCATATTACTAAGTTATAAATATAATTATTTGTAGTTTTATAAAATTCTTTAATTTGGTGTTCAGTTATAGGAGAAATTTGATACCATTCTCTTGCTAAAGCATAAGACGAATCATAATACTGTACAAATTTATCACCCATATATTCTTTTAGTTCGTTTAATCCCTTTGAACCTGTCGCATGATTCCATCTAACTTTGTTCCATACTTCCCAACATTTTTTACATTTATTTAGATGAGATTTAACAGCAATTTGATCCAATTTTTCTAATTGGTGTTTGTTCTTTAAATAATTTGCTAAAAAATTATAATCAAAGTGGTGTTGATAAAAGTATTTAAGGAACGGAATTTGATTTGCAAAGTTGTACATTAGGTTACAAGTTAAGTATTACGCAATTATACATAATTTTTACTCATTTTGTAATTCGTAAACTCTACTATAATTCATTTTTATGAAAATCTTTTTTGTTGGTTCTCCTAGAGCCCTAAAAGAGCACAAGAACGAACTAACTAAAATTTATCATACCATTACTCAATTAGGACACGAAAATCTGTATCATTTAGTTATTAATTCTAATCCAGATACCTTTTACAACAAAAACGAGACACAAATTAATTTTCATTTTAAAACAACTTCACAGGCGCTTCATGCTGCAGACCTACTAATAGTAGAGGCCAGTATCCATAGTCTATCAATGGGTTACCTGGTGAGAATGGGCGAAGAGTTGGATAAACCTGTGATAGTAATGTATAAGTCAGGTTCAGAGCCATTTTTCTTTTCTGGGAATACCTATGAACGGTTATTATTGGTTGAATATACTCTTGAAAGTATTAAAGAAAACCTAACTCAGGCGCTCAGCTATGCCTCTGACTTACTCGATACAAGATTTAATTTGTTTTTATCACCACAGATGAATAGTTACTTAAAATGGATTACTAAACGTAATAGAACAAATCGATCGACTTACATTCGTCAACTTTTGCAAAATGAAATAAAACAGCATCCCGAATTTCAAGCCAACCAATAACCTTTTACATCAAATTGCTTCATTGAGAAATACTACAAGTAGTTTGATAATACCCCTACTTATCAATAACTGCTGAATTTTGACTAGCCAAAATTTAAGCGGTAAAAGATAAGAAAATGCTCTTTAACTTACAACTACTACACAGAAATAAGCAGATAGCTTTTTAGTCATTTACTCAAGAGTGGCTAGACAGCTATCTGCTTTCAAGGTCGCAATCGTGCAACCCTAATATAGATAGCATTGCTCAACTTTCCGTTTTTTTCTCTGCGCAGAGAAAGGACAAAACAATGCGCGCTGTCTCTTTGGGGATTCTGAGCTTTGCCCGCAGTAAATGGGGTAAAGCGATCGTGTTCGGTTCGTTCGTGTGTGTGTTGGTTCCTTCTACTGCTGGCACCGCTCAAGCGGCGCGCTGGTGTAGGCAAACGGCTACTTGGGTTGGTCAAAATGGTTGGCAGGGTGCGAATCCAAACTTTGAAGTCTGGTTCAGACTTGATGTTGGCCGCCATCAGCCATACTACATCTATTTGGGAAACAACTATGTTGGCCCTAATAGGCTGTGGCCACAACGTCTTGTCAATGGCACAACACGCTTTGGCATTGATACAACCTGGGCGCTACAACAAAGAGGTTGGCTGAATCGGCTCAACTGGACGATTGACTATGCCTGCTAGTACTAGTAGTTTGTAATTAGAGAACAACGGCTAGAGATAGGGGAAACTTTTCTTCTATCTCTAGCCACTCTTTGAAATAAATATATGAAATCATTAAAAATAACACTCATTTTATTATCCATAATAATCTTTGCAGCTTTGGGCTATTTTTACTACCTAACAAAGGTTGACCAGCAAATTTTATGGGCAGATAAAGATATTCCATTAGGTGAAAACCAGACTTATATTATCCAACCAAACGAAAAAATTATATGTTTTGACGGCTCAGTGTGTAAAGAAGGTGGTTTTGTATACACCATTATTAAGAACGACAAACAGCAATTACTAGAGATGCCAGGAAGAATAGTGGGTTCTTCAAAAGTTCAACTTGATCAGTATGTACACAAGCCAGTACACATTACAGGGGCTTTCAGGAGAGGGAAGCCTTTATTGATAAAAAACGAAAATGTACCAGAGTTCTTCACCTACGACTTAGTCGTTCTTGATATTGAGTCTATAAAATTAGCTAAATAACCTTCACAGATAATGTAATTTATGGTCTGCTCAAAAATTAGCATCATTTTAATTGATTCACCATCAAAAGGTAGCCCTTTTACTTTTTGATACAATGTTGTTCTATGAAAGACACTGTTATTTTTCAAAAGCTGACAAACCACACTTTTTACATTGCTATTTTCCTGGTCATACAATGGATAGCAATCTTTATACTGGCTATGGCTGCGAAGCCTTTTTATATCCTTATTCTTGTTCCTTTGCTCATTGGTGTATCTTTATATCTTTCTCGAAAATCAAAGTTATTGCTTGCCCTTTGTTGCGTTAGTCTATACCTGGGGTATGTCGCTCTCTTTCAGGAAGCACCCAAAAATATAAGTTTCAATAAATGTTTTAAGTTCAATGTGTCCTACCCTGGAACAAAAGAGTATGACCAGTGCGTAAATTCACTTACCTCAGCCGACTACAGAGCAGAATTTTTCAAGCTGTAGTCGCTAACTGATACAGTTTGGTTTTGTAGGGGATGACCCACAAGTTTTTTTGCTCTCTCCGAGGCTGTCTCGCTTACCCTTTTAACTGTACATTTGTGCTAGACTGCACTGCTCTACTGACAAAATTCATAAACTGGCTATAATTCCCATTTTTTTGCTTTTCACTTTTCTTGCAGTTTGCGCAGAGAAAGGATAGAATAATGCGCAATGTCTCTCAGTGGGTCGTGAGCTTTATCCGCTCGAAAGCGGTAAAAGCGGTTGTCTTCGGCGTTCTCGTCTTTGCTCTGGTCTTTGGAGGTCTGTTTGTCCCCGGTAGTGCAAAAATTGCTCAAGCCTGTTCTATGGTTGCTGTGTATGCAGACTATCATAATAATAAGCCAGCACTGTATGTCTACTCACCTGGTCGTGATGCTCGTATTCGGGTTGCAGATGGTTCACACTGGATCAAGCAAGATTTGCCACAGAACAGAAGTGGCAATTGGGCGGTGTATTACATCGGCACAACATGGCGGTTCTCGCAACCATACCCTCATATCTTTTGGAATGAGACTGGCGCTGGGGCGTTCAACTCTGCTAGTAGTCTTAAGTAAGAACATTTAGACTGGGCTACCCCTCAAAAGGTAGCCCTTTTACAACTTGTTATAATCAATTTATGAAATTCCAAAAAGCTGTATACAAATACTTTTTCTCATTAAGTTTGACACATTTAATTTTTAGTCAAGCTATAGCACATCCAATTCTAAGTATTGTCGAATATCAGTACCAGCCGATTGTAGGAAACATATTCACTGTTATTAGCTTCATATTAATGATTCTTTCAATAGCACTTTTTTCCCCAACATTTATATTCAGTGTTAAAAACAAACATGCAGCTGTTGCAGTCTTGAGTCTATTTATCGTTACCTACACTATATTTTGGCTCTATATCAGCATCTACGATGCTTTTTTTCTCACAAACACGCAGTATGTTACCTGTATGCAGGAGTTCAATGATATTACACACTGTGAAGGTATTTAGAGATGAGTCCCAAATTATCATTACCATTTCGGTGGTCATAGACTAGATTGAGTAAAGCCAAGCTAACCAAAATCTGCGTATGCCCGAAACGAAAATTACATAAAAGTTACTCATTGAATTTACAATCCCTTACCGTACAATCAAATAAATTTACATAACAAAGACGTATTTATGAAAGTATTCTTTGCAGTATCACCTAGAGCACTTAAAAAATATCAATTGGAGTATCGAAAGATCTACTACAGGATAGAAGCCCTAGGTCATGAAAATATTAATGATGTAGTCATTAATGTCGATCCAGTCGAATTTTATCAACAAACTCCTGATGAAGTGCAAGACATGTATATTGATTTAACTAGAAAACTGCGTAGTGCAGAAATAGTAATAATCGATGCAACTATTCATAGTCTAGCAATGGGTTTCTACATTAAGATGGCAGTAGATCTCGATAAACCTACAATAATTCTACATCAGCCTGATAATGCACCATTCTTTTTTCAAGGCATCCAAAACGAACGTCTGCAAATTGTCGAATACACCTACGACACAATAGAAGAAACGCTCAAAGATGCGCTTGAGTATGCCAAGGAAAACCTTGACATTCGCTTCAACCTCTTTATTGCTCAAGAATTAAATGACTACCTCAAATGGGTGGCAAAAAAACACCATATGCCGCGATCAAACTTTGTGAGAAACCTCATCATGGATCACAAAAAAGCAAACCTACAAGAATACGAAGCTGACTTAAAAAAATAACCGCCTTCCCCTTGCATCAGTATCTGCAACTACTGTAGTATGTAACTACGTATTAGTAGTAATTTTCAATGCGCATACCAACAGCACGACTCACCATACTCTCTACGCTTTTCGCTGCTCGCTCATCTCGAGCGCAGTCTCGCGGTATATCTGGTCAACCAGGCCAGATTGCGGTGGTCATCCTGCTGATCATGGCAGTGCTACTCGTCCTCGGGCTCTCTCTCGCAGCACGTACCACACAAGAAATCCAACTCAGTGGCCAGGAGCAAGACAGTACTCGAGTATTTAATGCCGCTGAAACTGGAGTCGAAAAAGCCCTCTCAGATACTACCTACTTTTCTGAAGCTGAAAGCACAGGCTCAAAAACCATAGACTTCAACACAGGCGACCTTCCCACAGGGCTAACTGCCAATGTCACTATCACTCCCCAATCGGGATTGACTACCTATGTCAATGAAGGAGCCTCTGCCACCATTCAGCTTGCTGGTGCCTCTCCAACACTAACTATAAATTGGTCTAAACGCAGTACTGAAACTACCTGCAACTCCCGCGCTGCCCTTATCGTTGCGCTCTACTACACCGATGCTGGGGTCGATAAAGTCCAGTACACTCCTGTCAAACCCAACTGCGGCTATGATGCTGCTCGAGCAGTTGGCTTTTCCGAAACAAATGTTGTTACCAACGGGGCAGGTGACTACAATCAGACCTTCACCTTTGCCGTCAGCGTCCCCAATCCCAAGCTAGCGCGGATCAAACCACTCTATGCTGGCACCGATCTCAACATCACTGGGGTTAGCAATGCGCAGGCCTTTGATATCCGCTCAGAAGCCTCTGAAGATCCTACTGGTCAAACAACAGTTGAAAAAAGTGCGATCCAAGTGACCAGAACCAAACCTGCGCCACCCACAGTACTAGAATATGCTGTGTATAGTGGTGGCTCATTGATAAAAAATTAATACAGTAAAGGGAAGTCTATGCCTGCCGTTGCATTAGATATTGGTACGTATAGTATAAAAGTAATCCATGGTGTGCCTGGCAAAAAGCCAACTGTGCGTCGTGTTGCTGAAGTATTCAACCCCTTAGGCATTTCTCTCCCAACCGATGATGCTAGTCAGGAAAAGTTACTCAAGATCTTAGAAACTGTATTTAATGACTACGACTTGCCACGGACAGACATCCGTCTAGCAGTCCCCGAGACAGTCGTTTCTACCAAAGTTATCGCGATTCCTCCCCTCTCCGATGCAGAGCTCGCCTCAGCCATCAATTGGCAGGCAGAACAACACATCCCAATTCCGCCTGAAGAGCTGATGCTTGAGTATCAAGTACTCTACCGGCCAGGTCGCAACGAGAAAAACCCAATGCGTGTACTGCTTGTTGGCGTGCGCAAACAGCTTATGGAACGCTTTGTTGGGATGTTTAACCAACTGGGTATCGAGCCTGAGGTCGTGGAAACACACATGCTTTCCGTCCTACGCTCGCTCCAATTTGAATCCACAGACCCTACGACACTTGTGGTGCATATTGGTGCATCAAGCATGAATTTATCTCTGGTACATCAAGGTGAACTGCGGTTCGTACTCTCTCAACTCAACGGCGGTCAGCTGCTCACCAAAGCACTTGAACAGACACTCGGACTCGATGCCACCCAAGCCGAGCAATACAAACGTACCTACGGCCTGGATGAAGCTCAGTTTCAAGGTAAGGTGCGCGAGGCACTACTGCCTGCAGCTCGAGTGCTCGTCACAGAAATGCGTAAAGCAATGCAGTTCTTCACGAGCCAAAACCCACAAGATACCGTCAAGCGTGTTGTTCTCTCTGGTGGATCTGCCGTAATGCCAGGTTTGGTGCAGTTTGTGACTAATGAACTGGGTGTAGAAGTATTGGTGGCTGCGCCATTTGCCAACGCTGCTGGCACAGTTCAGCAGGAAGTTAATCACCCTGCAATGTCAGTGTGTATGGGTCTTTTAGCAAGAGAAGAATAGTATGGTGAGATCAATTAATTTTGTCAGAGACCGACAGCGAAATCTCTCGCGACTTGAAGTTCAAGACCGTTTGGTTTTTAAGTGGGCACTGCTTGCTACAGGTATTGTGGCTGCACTAGTGCTCATTACAATTGGGGTGCGCGTATTCTTTCTCTACCAGCTTCGTCAGGTGACTGCAGAGCAGAAAAAACTATGGGAGGCGATAACTGCCAAAGAAGAAGTTGAACGTTCATTTACTGTTTTCTCATATAAATTAAAAGCACTGACCGATCTATTTGGAAAACGCAAAGAAAAACAAGAAACGCTCGAGTACTTTAGTAATCTGTTTAATCAAGACGTCGTGATTAGTCAACTTTCATACACGGCTGATACTGAAGAGCTTGGGTTTACCATGCGCGCAAAGAATATTTTTGTGATGGAACAGGTTATGAACACCCTCAATAGTGCCGCGGTTAAAACTAAATACCCAAGAATGGAGAAAAAAAGTTTAGGCCGTGGCTCGGATGGTGCATATAGTATGAGTCTAATTATTCCTCTTGCAGAAAAATCTCTTGAGGAAATTAAAGCTGAGGCAGCTGCAAAAGAAGGTACTATAGCGCCAGGACAAGAGGGCGAACCTCTGCCTGCTGTTGATGCACAACCAGACACTGGAGCAGTCGGAATTTAAAGGAAAACCATGCAGATAGATAAGTTGAATCTACACTTACTCGTTGTTACTCGCCAGTATTTGCTCTATACCATTGGTCTGGCAGTGCTTATCTTGGCGCTGTTCGGGGGGCTATTTATCCCTCAGGCCAGAGAATCATATGATACGTTTACAAAGTTACAGAATGAAAAACCAAATACCGCCAAACTAACTCAGAAAAAAAATGCTCTGGATAGCATTCCTGCTACTGCAGAGTATGCACAGATTGAGATTGTTGATAAAGCGCTGCCAAGTCGTAAGCCGGTGCTTGAACTCCTGACCAGTTTGAATACTGTCTCGCAAAATACAGGCGTACGTATTGAATCATTCAATCTCTCTCCAGGTTTAGTAGCGTCTGATTCCGCTACAGAAAAAACTCAAAAAAGTGGCACAAGTAGCTACGGTGCACTCAAAGTGGCAGTTGATATATCAGGAACATTTAAACAAGTGCAAGATTTTATTATCCAAGTTGAGCGCGTTTCTCCCTTTACAACCGTCACCACTATGGATTTATCAGGGACGTTAGATGAGACCAAAGCAGCAGATGCTGACCAACAGTTTAAAGCTTCACTCGATACTGAAACGTACTTTTTCACGCAATCCATCGCAGTACGTGTTGATACGCCGCTCCCAATAATTGCTCAACCCGAACAGTTGGTGCTTGGTGCACTAGCCGCCTTTGCTCCGATTAATGTTCCGCTGCAAACAGAAGTAACAGGTGGAGGAACTGATGATCTCTTTAAAGCAGTCAAAGAACCAGATCAATTGGAGGCGTTGCAACAACTTCTCAATGAGCGAAATGTCCCACAACCTTCTGCGAGTCCTACCTCAGACACCTAGCAGTAGGTGTCAAAAAAACACAAAAACTAGACGTGAATACTAGCGTGCTCAGTAGTGTATAGGGAAAGTTTAACTATTCCTGAACTGGAGCTGAGTCAGCAATCACTATTTTAGCGCGAATGCCCTCTTTGATGGCGCGAATTCTGCTGATATTGCGGATAGAATGAATGACAGAGCCACCTTTTCCGATGATCCGACCAATATCTTCAGCATGAACGGTAATCGTGAACACACTGCCCTGGGCATCTTGTGCTTCTTCAATTTTTACGTCTTCAGGATGTTCAACTAAGTGAATAATGATGAATTCGAGTAGGTTTTTCATGGATTATTTACTTTCTGTGGTAGCTTCTGTAGGTGCTGCGGTCTCTTCTGAAGCAGCAGGAGTGACTTCTGCAACTGGAGCAGGTTGAGCTGCGGCTTCTGCGGCAGCAGCCTTGGCCTCTTCGGCAGCTTTAGCGGCATCAGCTTGCTTGGTTTTAGCTTTCTTGGAGAGTTTTTTAGGACGCTCAGGGAATGGGTTGCCAGATTTGTAACGCTCGACTAAACTACTGACAGTTTCAGTAGGTTGTGCGCCTTTTTTGACCCAAGCCATGTAGCTTTCTACATTGATCTGCAGGGTTTTTGGTGTTTCTGTTGGGGCATAGTGACCCAAGTTTTCTACATACTCACCATCGCGTTTGCTTTTGCCTTCGATGACAACAATACGATAGTGTGGTTGGTTGCTCTTACCAAAGCGAGCAAGTTTGATTTTCAACATAAAGAATGTTTCTTTCTGTGTGCCTCACAAATAAGGCTAAGACGTACGAATTATACTGGAGAAAGTCTAGATTCTCAAGTGGTGGGTTATGAGTATTTCTGCAACGCTTCCTGAGCGGCCATTTGCTGGGCTTGCTGCTTACTTTTGCCAGTTCCCTTGCCTGCTTCAGTCTCCCCCACAAACACCGCCACGGTAAATTCCTTGTTGTGATCTGGGCCGGACGCACTGACCACTTCATACCGTGGTGTCTCAAATCCTTGTGCCTGGACTTTTTCTTGGAGTTCACTCTTGGGGTCTTTATACAACCGCTGCTCGAGAATGGTAGCAAGACTAGTAAAAAGGTGTTCATGTAAAAACGTAACACAAGCCTGGTAGCCCTGATCGAGATACAGTGCACCAATCACTGCTTCGAGAGTATCTGCAAGTAAGCTCGGGTTACTGCGACCGCCAGTTGCCTCTTCGCCTTTACTCATCTTAATGCGCTCCCCAAGCCCTAAGCTCTCAGAAACACTGGCGAGGCTGGTAGTTTTGACTAAAGCACTGCGGTATGCAGTCAGGGTTCCTTCTGGTTCACTGGGAAACTTGGCATATAAAAACTCGGTTGCCACAAGTTCTAGTACTGCATCTCCCAAAAATTCAAGGCGTTCGTTGGATTGGGTGGCCGTCGTGCCCTTTTCATTTAGAGCACTACGATGTGTCAGTGCTGTTTCTAAAAGTTGGATAGTAGTGAATGTTGGTAGCATCTGCTGTTACCCCAGCTCAATTTCCTCAATAATATACGTCAACAAATCATTAACTGTCTCGGCTGTAACAACCAAAAGTTTAGGGTTAAGTGCAACAGCAAACTCTTTGTTTATGCGTTTAATGACGGGAGGTAAGTCATGTTCAATGACCATACCTAAGTCTTCAATTAAGTCAGAATCTGGAGTAATGCTAGCAGGATCATTGCCTGTCTCTTCAGCAATAATATCGCGGAGCTGCTCAAAGATTTCACTGTGCGTTGTCATAGTGTGTCCCTCACCGATGTTCAAGTAACTATTTGATACTACTCGGACTCTGCTTCTTCGTCTAGCAGCAGCCGTGCTAACGCCCCATTCACAAACTTAGATGAACCATCACTGCCAAACTCTTTGGCAAGCTCTACAGCCTCATTGAGTAACACTTTTTTAGGCGTCTTCTTATGCTTAGATTCAAACATACTGAGCCGTAAAATTGCAAGATCAATTTTGTTGACTTCAGTTAGTGGTCGCTCTGGAGCAGCCTGTGCAATTTTTTCATCAAGTACTGGAAGTTCGCGCAGTAGTTCTACAAACTCTTCATCTGAAACTTCGAGTAAACAGCGGTCAAGATTGCCTGGAGTAAAGGTACATGCAAAGAGTTTTTGCAGTACAATAATCCGACGTTCATGCCGTGGATCTGTCATTTAACCCTTGTGTTGTGTTCTTTTTACGGTTGCTTTCGGTGCAGACTGTCGAGTAGCTTTGGTGGCTTTAGCAACTGGAGCTGGTTTAGCAGCCGGGGTTGTGTGGGCTTCTCCCTTTTTTTCCTCACTTTGTTTTACTTCAGGTGCTACACCTTTAGTGACCCCAATTTTTCTCAAAATACTAGCCACGAGTCCACGTTTGTGGAGTGGTACTCGAGAAACTTGATGATCTTTTTTCAAAGATGGTGTGTTACCAGCTCTGCGTTTGCCGCGCTCAGCACGGGTGATTTTATTCTTTGGATGGGCTCCCATATAGTTCCTTACTTCTTTAGTATAGATACGAATGCTTAGTAGGACAAGGCGTGATTGTATCGCGAAATCAGCTATTATTCAAGTTGCTTCTATGGTGCGAGTGCAAGTAGTGAGCGGTACCTCGCAATTAGTTGGCAAGTGGTGTATCTGAAGTAGTATTTTGCGCTGCGATCAGTGGCTGCCAGGTAGCGGGAAGTTGTGGCGCAAGGTGCTGTGCTTTGCTGATCAGTTGCAAGTTGGTCCAACTCCCAAACCTAAGTTGGTTAAAGCCATGTTGTGCTGTGCCAAATAAGTCACCCGCACCGCGATTTTCTAGATCAAGCTCAGCTAGTTTTTGGCCATTGAGGGTTTGCGAAAAGAACTCTAGTCTCTCGAGTGGTTTTCCGGTGCTTGTAAAAAGTGCGCAGTATCCTTGCTGGCCTGCTCTCCCGACTCGACCACGCAGCTGGTGCAGGCTGGCCATACCGTAGCGTTCAGCAGATTCAATAATCATTGCACTAGCTTGTGGCAGGTCGATGCCTACTTCAACAATTGGAGTGGTGACCAAAATATCTAGTTGATTGCCGAATAATGCAGCTGTCACTGCTTCCTTTTCTGCAGAAGATTGCCGACCATGGAGCAGTCCTACTCGAGCTTGCCCTTGAAACTCTTTTGTAATCTGAACGAACATCTCGCTGGCACAGGCAACATGTTCAAATTCAGGTGCCTCAGAAGGATCAATAAAGGGACAGACGATTAAGGCTTGGAAACCGTGGGTAGTAGCGCTGATCTGCTCTTTGAGCCATGTATAGAGTCCCGCCCGTTTCGCTTCAGGTAGTACCCAAGTTTTTGTAGGAAGTCGATTGGCAGGTAGTTCATCAATCACTGATAGTGAAAGATGTGAAAAGAGTGTGAGCAAGAGTGTGCGAGGGATTGGGGTAGCCGTCATGGTGAGCAGGTGTGGCCGAGGGAGTAGCTGCTGCACCTGTGAGCGTTGACCCACCCCAAACCGTTGTTGTTCATCGTAAATAACTAACCCTGGCTTGAGATGGGAAAGTTTATTGATTAAGGCATGCGTGCCAACCCAGAGAAACGGTTTGTCTGGTGAGGGGAAGTTTTTTTTACCACTGCTAACCAGTGAAATCGGTATCGATGGGAATAGTTTGCTCAACGTCTGGAAGTGTTGTTCTGCCAGGATTTTGGTAGGAGCAATCAGCGCCACATGGTGTCCTGCGCGCAGTGTTTGGAGGGCAGCTATTCCAGCCACCACGGTTTTTCCCGATCCCACATCCCCTTGAATCAGCCGATTCATTGGTCTATCTTGCTGTAAATCTGCAAGGATTTCGGTAATTACGCGGGATTGTGCGCGGGTGAGTGTAAAGGGAATGCTCTCAGGCACTATAGGTTCTGACTGTGCAATGCTCACCCCAGATCCTGCCTCTGCCCACTCGTTTTTAATGGTCTGGCTGTAGCGAATTAAACCCAGTAGCTCTTCCAAAGCCAAGCGCTCACGAGCAGCAATTACCTTTGCTTCAGTTTCTGGAAAATGGAGCTGCTTAAATGTTTCGATTCTATCAGGAATATCTGGATAAAGCTGAGAGATACTATCAATTTCTTCAGCTTCTAAATGATCAACAATTTCTTTGAGAATTCTCCGCAGTGTCCCTTGAGCAATAGCAATCGTTCGCGTATAACTGGGCACAAGCCTGCCGGTATGGATCGATTCGCGGGCTGAAATTTTTTCAAACTGAGGTTGTACTAGGGTACGACGATCACTAATCGTACCACTAAACAGATAGGTCTCCCCTACTTTGAGTGTCTGAGCGATAAACGTACTGTTAAACCAGTAGAGCGTTGTCTTTCCTGTCTGATCTGCCACAACCACCGTTGTCATTGGACGTCGACTTTTAAATATTCGGTTAACCTTGAGCACCTCTGCTTGGATGGTTACCATCTGGCCTGGTGTCAGTGAAGCAATTGGTGAAAACTGTGAATAGTCTTTATACTGCAGCGGCAACCGCAGTAATAAGTCTAATACACATACAATATTGTACTCAGCTAACGTAGTAGATAAACGTTCCCCTATGCCAGTAACTCGTGCAAGTGGTGTGGAGAATGTATACATCGTATATTCCTTGGTAGCTAGAATAACGTAAGCATACTGCCTACCAAGCTTCCAAAGATGAGAGAAATAATCGCGATAACTGCAAAAATTTTGATCAAAGTATCACGGGTGTGTTTGGACATACCAATCTTTCTAACTTACCGAATAACGCTAATATATCGGCGTTTGCCGAGTTTAAGAATCATGCCGTTCTTGATGGGCAGGAGTGCCAAAGGGGCGGTCAGTTTCTGCTCTGGTGCAACTATAGATACAGCCCCCTGATCAACTAAGCGACGGAGCTCACTCTTACTCTGCTCTGGTGCCGCTACGCTGAGTAGCTCTAGCACAGTCATACTATCTACAGACACTTTGATACTTGGAATCTGATCTGGAATACTTTTTTCTTGGACCGTTTTCTGGAAGTTTTCTTGAGCAGCTTCTGCAGCACCAGTGTCATGGTACATCTCTGTAATAGTAAAAGCTAATTGCTTCTTGAAAGTCATCGGGTTTTCACCAGCTGCAATCCGTTGTTCAATTGCTGCAATTTCTTCTAGCGAAGTGTCAGTAAGCAGTGTGAAGTACTGAATAATTTGTGAATCAGCAATCGACATCAGCTTACCAAACATATCATTTGGTGGGTCAATGAGTGCTACATAATTCCCGTACGATTTGCTCATTTTTCGTCCGTCGGTGCCATTGATAATCGGGGTTGTTAAAACCCACTTTTCACGCTGCTGCATCACTTGTTGTAAATGCCGACCCATCAACATATTAAACAACTGGTCGCTACCTCCTATTTCAAGATCCACATCCATAGCAACGCTGTCATAGCCCTGCAGCAAGGGGTATATCAGCTCATGACCATGAATAGGCAAGCCCTTTTTTAGTCGCTCCTGAAACATGTCCCGTTCCATGAGCTGCTGTATGGTGGTTTGAGCCATCAGTTTGACCATGTCTACATACGTCAACTTGTCGAGCCAGTCGCCGTTATACTTGATAGTGATCTTTGAAAAATCAAGGATTTTACTTGCTTGATCTTTCCAATTTTTGAAGTTTTCATTGATTTGAGCATCAGTGAGCTCTGGACGAGTCGAATCGCGACCGGTTGGATCCCCAATACGCACGGTGCCATTGCCAATCAACATAATCACTTCATGCCCCGCATCTGCAAACTGCTGTAGCTTACGTAACACCACACTATGCCCTAGAGTGAGAAATGCGCCAGTTGGGTCAATGCCAAGATACACGCGAATTTTTTTCTTTTGCAGCAACTGCGATAATGCTTGAGCTCCAGGTACGATCTGCTCTACACCGCGGGTAAGGATTGCTGGTAGGTGAGCTGTTTCAGTCATAGGCTTTATTTTACCGTATCTTTTTGAGAAAACTACTTCCAGGTAGTAACTGTAGTAATACGTGTCGCACAAATAACTGCTGCTGTTGTCAAATTTTTTCTCCTGGTTACACGCGAAGCGTTTCAGGTACAATTAGAAGGTATGTTTTTTTTGGACCAAGTGAGACCTACTATAGACAAAGTTACAAACTACTTGGCCAGCAAAGCAGCACCAACTAAGGTCTGGCTTGAAGATTTTATGATACGTAGAGGTTTTAGAGGACAGTCACGATTAGTTCCAGAGCGTATGTCACAAGCAGAGCGTAAACTTTTTTGGATCAAACTCATTCGTTGGGGTGCCTTAGCTTTTATAGGTGCGGTGACGCTTGGGATTGTCGGTTTCTTTGTGTTGTTTGCCTACTACTCCAAGCAGCTTCCCAAGCCAGGTGAAGTAGTCCGCAAAAGTGGCTTTAGCACGCAACTGGTGGATCGCAGTGGGCAGTTTCTCTATGATCTCTATGCAGAAGAGCGCCGATCTCCTATCAAAATTGCAGAGGTACCCGAACATGTCAAGCAAGCGACGATTGCCACTGAGGATAAAGATTTTTATAAACATCAGGGTTTTGACCTTCTGACCATCGTTCGGATCCCCTACAACTACCTCTTTAAGGGTGGTAGAGTTGTGGGTGGCTCGACACTGACCCAGCAACTTGTCAAAAATGTCTTATTGACCAGTGAGCGCAGTGTTGTGCGTAAATTCAAAGAGTTTGTCTTATCGCTACAAATTGAACGTACCTTTAGTAAAGATCAAATTCTGGAAATGTACCTCAATGAGGCTCCGTATGGTGGAACTGCTTGGGGTATTGGCACAGCTTCTGAAGTCTACTTCAACAAACCAATCTCACAGGTATCTGTTGTTGAAGGAGCAATTTTGGCAGGTTTACCACAGCGACCCAGTGCCTACTCACCGTATGCCAATAAGACAGATGAAAATGGGGAGGCACTCTGGAAGATCCGCACTCGTGGAGTGCTGCGCCGTATGAAAGAAGATGGGTACCTGACAGATCTTTCCTACGAGCAAGCGCTCACTGACCTGGAAAGTGTCCAGTTTTCTGGCCGTGAAGTTTCCATTGAAGCGCCACATTTCGTTTTTTACGTGCGTGATCAATTAGAAAAAATGTATGGTGAAGAAATTGTCGATACAGCAGGATTTAAAGTCACCACCTCTTTGGACCTGGATTTGCAGAAAAAAGCACAACAAATTGTCTATGATGAAATTGAAAAGGTAAAAAAAGTTAATATTACTAATGGTTCAGTTGTGGTGATGGATCCGAAAACGGGTGAAATCATAACGATGGTGGGTAGTAAAGACTACAATAGTAAAGAAATTGATGGGCAGTTTAACGTAGCGGTAGATGGTTTCCGCCAACCAGGTTCTTCGATTAAACCAGTCACCTACTTATTGCTCCTTCGCCAAGGATTTACACCTTCTAGTATTTTGGCTGATGTACCAACCACGTTTGTAGCAGATGGCAAGCAAAAGCCATATGAGCCAAAGAACTATGACGGAAAGTTTCGTGGCCCAGTTAGTTTACGCAATGCACTGGGGAGCTCTCTAAATATTTCAGCTGTCAAAGGGGTAGCAATTGTCGGGTTGCCTAACTTTTTAGACCAGGCCTACAGAATGGGTTTTGTAACGCTAGAGCCAACTGCTCAAAACCTTAAACGTTTTGGATTGGCCGTGACACTGGGTGGTGCTGAGGTACATTTACTCAACACCACGACAGCCTATAGCTCTTTTGCCAACGGCGGAACTCGAGTAGAGCCAGTTTCAATTTTAAAAGTGGAAGATAAAAATGGCAGAGTCATTTATGAACATAAAAATGTACCGGGCCCTCAAGTGATGTCTCCTGAAGAGTCATTTTTGATCAATCATATCTTGTCAGACAATAACGCTCGCGCGATTGCCTTTGGCACGCGCTCGCTCCTCAATGTTAGTCCCAATGTTGCGGTCAAAACGGGTACCACCAATGATCAACGTGACAACTGGGCGGTGGGCTGGTCACAAGAGATTTTAGTTGGGGCTTGGGTAGGAAACAATGACAATAGTGCGATGAAGCAAGTGGCATCTGGTGTGTCTGGTGCCACTCCTATTTGGCGCAACGTGCTGCTTGCTGCACTTGAAACGAAACGCTATGGCAGCCCCGATTGGGTAGTTCCACCAGGTTTAGAAAAAGTAGAAGTCGATGTTATTTCAGGTTATCCTGCCCACGATGAGTACCCAAAACGGAGTGAGTACGTGATCAAGGGTACGCTACCTAACACTGCCGATCCTATTCATACAAAATTAAAGCTCTGTAAGGGAGAAAATAAACTGGCAACAGATGCAAAAATTGCATCAGGTGATTATGAAGAAAAAGAATTTATCATCATGAAGGAAGAGGATCCTGTTAGTACCGATGGTGTGAATCGCTGGCAAGATGCTATTAACGCCTGGACACAGGGCCAAGAGGACGGTCGATACAAACCACCAACCGAGTACTGTGGCGGTGGGCAGAGTGATATTTATGTTGAGGTCAAAAACCCTCAAAACGAAAAGAAGTACGATAGTGAAGAAATTGAGGTGGAAATCAAGGCGGATTCAGGTGAAGGTATTGAGAAAATTGAGTTGTGGGTGGACGGTGCACTACGTGAAACTATTACAACAAACGAATACAAGGGCAAAATTAAACTTACTAAAGGTCAACATGAGTTGTACGCCAAAGCACGTACTAAATCTGGTAAAGAAAAAGAAAGTAATCGGGTCAAGATTGGTACCGGTGGTGAAGACTGGAAAAAACCTGATCCAACTCCTACCCCCACACCAACTCCAACCGCAACCCCGACGCCGACCCCCACTGCTACACCACCGGTTGTGCCAGCACCGTAGCTGAGTCTTTTTTAGGTATCAGATGTTTCAGAACGCTGTACGTACATGACAAAGATTACTGTCAGAAGCAAGCCACTTTGCAAGGTCAAGAGGTAGTGATCAACTACTGCTAGTGGCAGAATAGCCACAATTGAGATCGGTACAGAGAGTCTTTTCTGCCAGGCAAGCAGTGTCAGGAGGAGGAGGAGGAGGAGGCCGACTCCACCCGTTTCTGCCATCCACAGCAGCAAAACTGAGTGAACAGGTTGAATAAAGCGGATAGTTTCTCGAGAAGGCATGGTATCCTCAAGTACCATGGTAAAGTGATTTAATCCAACACCAGTGAGTGGCTTTGCGGTCAGCATATTGATGGCAGCTTCTTGCAAAATTACTCTGCGTTCAATCGAACTACTGGCGATAGATGAGGGAACATTTGCATACTGTGCAAGTAGTATTGGCGTGACGAGACTAATTGTAATTCCTATCAAAATTGCCAAGGCGAGTGGAATAGTTGGTGGTTTGCTACCGCGCCATAAGCTGTAACTAGCAAGACCAATGCCAAGTAGAGCTGCTGCCCAAGCTGAAAGACTGTGAGTGGTCCAGATCGTTACTCCTCCCAAGACAATTGCAGCAAAATATATTCCCTTTTGCCACCACTTTCTCTGAGTAAAGTGGTGTAGTTGGCTGATTAAAACAATCAGATACGCTGCCAGTATTCCTCCCAGAATATTAGGATGGGCTGTAGTGCCATAGGGTAGCACACGCTCCGCTCCCCAGACAACTTCACGGGCCAGCCCAAGAGTCTGTACGAGTTGCGGCTCACCCAGTAGTAGATATCCAGAAAGGGATTTTTGATTGATGAATTGATATAATCCAATACAGCTTTGAAAAATAACAGTCACTGAAAATGCCCACCTCACCAGACCACTTTTATATACGAAAGTGACCTTTCGTAAACAAAAATACAAAACTATAATCTTACTTATTTGCCAAATATAAAAAATAGCAGCACTACTATTTTGATTTTGGAGCTGCAGCAGTACTACGAGTGCAGTCACTAGCCCAATACTCCACTGCAGTATGGTGCTTCGTTGCAGGGTTGGTCTACTGACACCACTGACAAAAATAGTTGCCAAGAAGATACACAGTAACACAACGTCAGCCAGATAGACCTTAGGAATTAAATAGTCCACTAAAATACCTCTGACATACGCATTCTGAGAGCTCAGTACATAAAACAAATTACTTGGTACAAGAAAGATCAGAAGTGCTACTAAAAAACTTAGGCTGCGTTTCATGCTTGCGTGCCTACCAGAGCTCCAGAAAACTTCTGAGCTACTAGGGCAATTATCTGCCTGCGAATAGGCTCCACTTCATCTTTGGAAAGTGACTTTTCAGGATCAAGATACGTATATGAAAACGTAAAGTTTTGTTTGTACTGATCAATTATTTTTACTGATGCGATTTTTTCATGTACAGCGATCATTGTTTGTATCACCGTTCCAATTGGAGTGCGCTCTGGTAGCGAAAAAGTAAGGTCTTCAGTAACTGCTTCAGCTTTTGGTAATGGTTGGTACGTAGGGTGAGTTTTACAAATGTGCGCAAGCTCAGTTAGTAGCAGATCAAAGACCACTCTGCCCTGCTCGAGAATAGTAACCGTACCAATAGAAACAACTCCACGAGCAGTGGTAGCGGTAATTTCTCCCTGTTGCAGTGGTACGCGGGGCACTTCAGTAATGGAAAGTTGCGTAATGTAAAACTGGCGGAGCAAACGCTCAAAGTCTCCGCGCACCTCTGGATACGATTTTTGACCGATCAGTGTCAGGTGCAACTCTTCGATAGGAAGATCATTGGGCTGTGGGTGATAGCTATGTGCAATCTCAAATACCCCCAAAGCTGGACGTTGAGGATTGGCATCAAGTACTTCTACAAGTGAAGGAACAAGACTTCTGCGCAAATATACGCGATCGTCAGTAAGCGGATTTTGTAGCCGTACATGCTCTGCCAAAGCATAGCCACTTTCTTGAGCTATTTTGCCACTGACAAGTGAATACGTATACACTTCTTGCCAGCCGATATGAGCTAAAAATAATTTACAGGCATGTTCTACGTCGAAACGTGTGCCCTCTGGTCTACTCGTCGGAATGGCGGTATTCATGAGCGTACTTGGCAGATTGTGATACCCATAAATTCGAGCAATCTCTTCTACTACATCTGCCTCGATCTCAATGTCTGGTCGAAAAGAAGGTGGTTCTACACTAAAGCACTTTTCAGCTTTGCTGTACTGTACCTGACACCCTAGTTTTTCTAAAATTTCTGCAATCGACTCTGTTGCAATCTCGATCCCAAGATACCGAGAAAAAGTGCTTTCCTGCACCAGTACGGTTGTTGGTGCTTGAGCAGCGGAAAACTCGTCATAGACAGTACTAGCCACACAAGCATGACAGAGTGATTGGTAGAGCTCGACCCCACGTGCCAATACTGCATCTGCTAGGTAGGGATCGACTTGTTTTTCATTTAACTGGGCTGCAACGGTGCGAATGGCGTGCTTCATTGAAGCAAAGCGCACTTTTTTATGATTAAGTGACTCAATCCAGAATAAAACTCGCTGTGTAGTGCTGTCCACCGCAGTATTGGCAGTACCTTTGATGGCAGGAAGGTCAATAATCTCACCCTGCTCATTTTCAAATACCACTTCTCCCCCTACTGTTTCATAGGTTTCACCATCGAGAGTTGTAAACTTCTTGCCAGAAGTTGCCTCAACAACCGTAATTACACCCCCCAGTTGCATGATCTTGTCGTAATCAAAGGCATGGCAAGGATGCCCTAACTCGTGCGTAATGTAGTTGGTGATATCAATCACACTATCATGGACATTTTGTTCAATTTGTTTGAGTCGTTTAGCCATCCATTCTGGGGTAGCAGTGTGCTGCACCGTGTCTAGAACTACACACATAATTCTCTTACAAAGTGCAGGATTATTTATTATTTTAGGCAACGGTAGTGTTTGGTTAGTTGCTACATCAATTTCAGGTACATTTATTGGCTTAAGACTTGCTGCTTTGCCAGCCTGTGCCAAGATAACTGCTGCTTCACGGGCAATACCGCGCACTGACATCGAGTCCACACGGTTGGTGGTCACTTCAATATCATAGACTTGATCACCTTCCCTGTCATAAATACGCTCGATAGAAGGTCCAGAAAGTGACACAATCTTCTGCAGCTCTGCAGGTGAAACTGCGGTTTCTAAGTGTTCAAGCAACCAATTGTGAGGGATGAGAATGTTCATACTTAAAATTCTATATTTAATAAACGCAGATAAATGCAAAGCATATATACTGCTATTACAACTAAACTAGTAATAGTTACCAAAATTTTATTATATTTTGGATGATTGATATTCCTATCGAGAAATAATTTTTGACAGCCAATATATACGAATGAACCAATCAAAAGACTGAGATACATATCCAAATTGTTTTGTAAATTAAGTACTATAGCAAAAATGTATAAACAACCTGCAATAGTTAGAACTAAAGTCCACAGAATTAGTATTTGAATAAGTGGACGTATTACTATTTTTTTCATATTAAAACTGCTCCAAAAATCTCATGTCGCCGCTATACAGTAAGCGGATATCATCAATATGTAGCCCAGGCTTGAGCGTGTATGTTCGTTCAACACCCCAGCCAAAGGCAAAGCCAGTATATTCATTTGGATCAATTCCACCAGCCTTGAGAACATTTGGGTGCACCATGCCAGCGCCCCCTACTTCGTGCCAGCCAGATTTGCAAAACTTACATTTAGCTTTTGTTTCAGATTTTGTGGCAGTATCTTGGGAATCAACTCCTCCGGTTGTCCCACCTGCTGCATTCACAAACCCTGTCCCACCACAAATATGACAAGAAAAGTCTACTTCAAACGATGGCTCGGTAAACTGGAAGTGAAATGGTCGGATCCGTGACTTGGTGCCAGGACCATAAAACTCTCGGGCAAAGTGATCTAAAGTACCCTTGAGGTGTTGAATGGTAATACCTTTATCTACAACCAGCCCTTCAAACTGGTGGAACATTTGAGTGTGCGTGGCATCCTGTTGGCGGCGGTAACAGCGGGCAATGTTAATCATCCGGATTGGTGGCTTGCTGCCTAGGCGTTCCATCTCACGGACCTGGCCGTTGGAAGTATGCGTAGTCAAAACTGTTTTTCCACCTACCAAACTAGGATGTCGCTTGCGAGGATTTGAAGCATCGTACTCCACGGGCTGAGTGGTGTCTGGTACATCCACAAAAAATGTCTCCCATTCATCACGAGCTGGATGATCTGGTGGCATATTTAAACTTTCAAAAACATACCAGTCCCAGTCGACTTCTGGATAGCGGACGCGAGTAAAGCCAATTTTCTCAAAAATTCCTGTGATCTCTGCCATGGCTTGAGAAATTGGGTGGACATGTCCCGTATCTTTGCTTTTGCCTGGCATCGTGAGGTCAACCCAACTTTTACCACCTAAAGTAGCTTTTTCACGCTCAAGCACCAGGTCTTCCAGTTTGATACGTACTGCATTGAGTAACTGCCCCGCAGTTTTGCGATCTTCAGGCGTAAGTGCAGGCAAAACTTTAGCAAGCTGGTTAAATAACCCCTTTTTACCTAAGTACTTGGTACGAAGATCGACAACCTGTGTCTCTGCACGCAGTTGGTTTTCAAGATCTTGAATAGATTGTGTTAGTTCTGCAATGGTCATATTTTTGTATCTAATCGCGCGTATGTGCGTTCCTTTTTTATTGTAGCAGCCCTAGGAGGGTTTACAAACTGATCTTCGCTACCTTTCTCCTGATGCAAATAAAAAACCCCGCTCTTTCGGGCGGGGTTTCACATTTCTTTTGTATGAACTTACTTCCCCACCTGCTTCACGAGCTTGGTAAAGGCGGTAAAATCAGCAATTGCCAACTCACTGAGCATCTTACGGTTGAGGGCAATCTGAGCATCTTTAAGTTGCTTGATAAATCTTGAGTAAGAAATAGTTTCATCAACTTGTGCTAAAGCAGCATTAAGACGCACAATCCAGAGGGAGCGCATATCTCGTTTGCGTAGCTTGCGACCGATGTAGGCATACATGCCAGAGTGCATGTAGGCTTCATGAGCGCGTTTGTAGAGTCTGTGATTGGCACCACGAAAACCCTTGTTGTGTTTTAGGACTTTTTTGTGTCGTGCGCGGCGGGTTGTGCCGGTTTTTGTTCTTGGCATAGTTTCCTTTAAATGACCTTAGGCCAGGCCGAGCATTCGTTTAATTTTGAGTGCCCACTTTCCTTTGACTTGAATTGGTTTTCTGTATGCGCGAATTGCTTTTTTAGACTTTATACGGCGGCGGTGGCGCATGTTTTGTGCACGGCGCAACACTTTGCCGGTAGCGGTAATTTTGAAGCGTTTTGCAACACCTGAACGAGTTTTTTGTTTAAATTTTTTCATACTTACTCTTGCTCTTGTTTTTTATGTTTTTTTGCTGGCATGAGTTGTGCCTGCAATTTATTGCCCATTAATCTAGGTTCAGACTCGACCACTGAGTATTCGTCTGCAGCCTGAATGACGCGACTGAACATTTCGTAGCCAAACTCTTTCTTAGTGATCTCTCTGCCCTTGAATTGCAGGGACAGACGTACTTTATCACCATCTTTCAAAAAGTTAAGTACCTTATTCAGTCTTGCTGTGAAGTCGCCTTCTCCCATAAATGGGGTAAACCGAACTTCTTTGGTATCTTGAGCTTTAGCGCGTTTGCGACTTTCAGCTTCTTTTTGTTGTACTTGATACTTATACTTGCTGATATCGATGATCTTAGCGACGGGCGGTTGAGCCTGTTCGTTGATCATGACCAAGTCTTTACTGACTTCCTGAGCTTTACTCATGGCTTCGCCAGTAGCCATGACTCCGATCATCTCTCCAAACTCATTAAGCACCCGAAGCTCGGGTACTCGAATTTGGTGATTGGCAGTCACCCAGACTTTTTGTTGTTTTGCTTTAACTGGTCGTTTACGAATCACGTGTTATTAACTATCTATTAAATATCAAGACTACGTATTATATCTTGAAGAACCAGAAATTGCAAAGTGACAAATGAACCAGGCACAGGATGAGTAAAAAATTGAGCAAGTACTGGTATGGATCCTCACTGAAAGTGTCAGTGGAAGTGGCTACAGATGCGCTGTGCGCAGTTGCGCTTTTGACTCGGCCGTAGCTGATAGCTTATCCGCACATGCTCAGGGCAGTTGCGAAGTTTTGACCTCCCCCTGGCGGCATTGTAGTGAGTACGGTATAATTCAGCTGCTTGATCGATTAGCTCAGTTGGTTAGAGCGCCACATTGACATTGTGGAGGCCATAGGTTCGAGTCCTATATCGATCACTTTCTCGAAAATGGAATTTGTTTCACAAAGGCTTGAAAGTCTTTTTCTATGCCCCACCATAGGTGCTTGAACGCTCGTGATGCATCATGTCTTGGATGGTAGAAGTTTTTTCATGGGCTAAGCCACCAATTTGTAAACCTGGCTGCTTACTCTTTTTCTTCTTTTTGCTTTGAGCAGTTTTAGCCCAGGTGCTTGCACTCTTAATTTTTTGTCGGAGCAACATAATAAAAGAGCGGAGTTTGTGGAAAAAGTTGATAAAGTAGCTGCCTGTTTGACCTGGCTCAACAACTTCTGTGAGTAGCGTACGTTCGATTTCCTTTTCAAACTTAGAAACGTCTTTGGCGAGCATCTGTAGATCTTGGCGGAGCTTGTCAATTTCACGTTTTACTTCACGTTCTCGCGCATCAAACAGTGCTGTTTGCTCAGTCGGATTGATCTGATCATGGAGTTTTTTGCGCAGTGCTTCTCGCTGTTTTTGCTTGAGGAGCTCTTCTTGCTGCTGCTTCATGAAATCAGGAGAAATAGAGTTGGAGAGATCACCGAACTGGCCTCCGGTTCGCGCCAGGGTATCACTAAAGGGTGATGCTGCGTCAGTAGCACCGGCTGGTTGGCCATATGCATTCTGCTCTGTCTCAGCTAATGCACGGGCAAAAGGATTGATAGAACCTTGTTTAGGCTTGGCAGGAGAAGCTAGTGGTGGTTGTAGTTGTGTCATTACCAGGTGTTACTGCAAATCAATTGTATTTTGAGCAACATATTATAGGTTATTTACCTATATTTGTCAATGACTCTACTTGACTGACTGGTACAGCGTGAATCAACAGTTTGTACGACACTTTTAGACCTATAGTAATTATAAAATGTGTAATAAAAACTAGAGATCTAGTAGATAGTTTAGCCTGGAGAGTACTTAGATTGCAAGCAGCGAATCGGCCACCTTTTGACGCAGTAAGGTCTGGCGAAGCATATTGGTATATTCTGGTGAAGTACCATACTGAGCTTTGACTGATGGATCAACTTTCTCATCAATATATTTGGTCACTTCCTCATCAGAAACTTCTAATTTTGTTTCTGCTGCAATTGCATCAATCACAAAGACTAGTTGGATTCTGCCCAAGGCTGACATCGCCATTTGTTGCGTCAGTATCTCTTGAGAGACACCACGGCGTTGTAAGTACTGTTCAAAGGTCATCTGAATGGCTTGCAGTTGGCGACCAAGTTGGTCAAGATCATACTCAACTTCGTGGCGGACAAGAAGTTCTGGGATCTGTGGTTTAATTGCCTCTAGGAGAGCCTGGTAGATATGCTGCAGCGTAAGCTCTTTTTTCTGTTCGTCGGTGAGTGGTTTGGGTGTGTGATCATGCCCTTCATGACCAGGTTCACCTTGTTCAGTTGCTTTTTTAATTTCAGCTTCTCGGGTTTCAACTTCCTTTTTGGCTGCCTTTTTAGCTTCAGCAACTGTCTTTTTGTAGTCAGCAAGTGTGATCATAGGGCGTTCTGCAATCTGTGCTTCGACTACCCATTCTTGACCAACTTGTAGTGAGACGGCTTGGAATGAAGGTTGGGTGAGTGGTTTTTTGTCTGCTTGTTTGATTGCTTCAATATATGCATCAGGTAGTAACTCCTCGAGTGCTTTTTCAATAATCTGCTCTGCGCCAAGCATCTTCTCTGCTACATCTGCAGGAACTTTGCCTTTTCTAAACCCTGCAATCTTGACAGTACTTGCCACTTTATTGCGAGCTTTTGCGTAGGCTGGTTGAGCTTTTTCCCAAGGGATTGTGATAGTAATTTTAGTATTTGGGGCAATCAGTGAAGGTGCTGGTGTGTCTTTTTTTGCTTCAGTTTTTTCAGTTGTTTGTGCGGTAGGGGTGATAGTTTTCTTTGGCATATAACTTTCTCACGGGTATTATACCCAAACTTCACAAGACAGGAAGCTGGAATTTTGATATGATACTACCCTGTGGCTCAGACTGATCGATATACAGACGGTACTGTGACTACAATAAAGGAGGGTCTATGACAGACCAGGCAACACTGTTACATGTTATCTGCGACTATAAAGCAGGTGGAATGGAGTTTGGTGAGATCACCAATCGTCTCCAGTATCACCTCGAAAAACCTCACGCAGTCCGGATTCACCCGACCGAAGTTCCCCCACTCGATACCATGGCGATCGGTTTTGTCACCGCTCAATATGCGTTTGCCCCACATAAAGGTCGGATGGTGATCTACGGCAACGCTGCACCTAGACGTGACAGTAGTAAAGCCATGAAGAACAACCAAGATCAAGGCATTAAGTATGCACGTCTTAAAAATGGTGTCGAGATTATTAACGTCAACTCTGAATACGCATTTGGTTTTGTTAAAAGTGAGATCGTTGAGTTTCGCAATATCGAGTGCCCAGATGCTGGCTCACAGTTCCGCTCTAGAGACTACTTCCCAGAGCGAGTGGCTAAGATCGTTAATGAGGATCGCTCAATTTTAACTACGGAGCTGTCCATTTCTGACATTCCTGAAATTCCAAATAATGAAGTGGCTTGGACTGATGGGTTTGGTAACATCAAAACCACCATGCGGAAGTCTGATCTCGATGAAAAAGGCTTTAAGAATGGCCAAAGTGTGCAAGTGATCTTGAATGGTGTGAGTATGCTTGGGGTGATTGCTACGGGTGGCTTTAGTGTTGACAGGGGTGTTTTGGCAGTCAACATTGGTTCATCTGGCTACGATAATCCATTTGTTGAGTTCTTCTTACGCGTGCACCACATGACAGAAAAAACCGCTTCAGTGCGGTTCGACTACCCAGCTGGTGGTACAAAGTTTGAGATTAAACCGCTCTAGGACTCGAGAGGTTAGTTCAGCTATATAGTAGCAAAAATTAAAGACCTGTCTTCTGAGGAAACTAGAAGGCAGGTCTTTTTGTAAGCTGTTTTGTGCTAATCACAATTCTGATGCACCAGCCAAATTTTGCATTTTAAGATATATATTGATATACTATTCTCTTATCAAGAGAAGCCCAGCCAGCCTCACTCGTTGCTCTAAGAAGGTTTAAAGTAGAGATGCTCTAAAAAAATATTGTCCTGCTTCTC
>JBILVZ010000035.1:0-12120 GCA_044370175.1 Methylococcaceae bacterium | reverse complement strand
CGCGTTCTGCAAGCGTTAACTTTGGTTTCTGTTTCATATCCACCTCTCAACCAGTATTTTACCTGGTCAAGTGGTGCTTTTCGTTTGCGAACCTGCGAAAGAAGTAGATTTAAGTTTTGGCAATTTCTGGATTTCCATCCTGGTGCAAGATTCTTTCAGTCATAGTCAAACTCTTATACCACTGGTATAAGAGCAGAATTGTATGCTATCGTAAGCATAGTTCAAGATAAACGCATCTGAAAAACAAGCACAGTGCCGCGCAAGCAGCGACCAGAAAGTAACTATGGCAGATACAAAGACTTTTGGTATAAACGGATTTGGCCGAATTGGCCGGACGGCGTTTCGCGTCTGGTGGCTGTATCATCGCGAAATGATGGATTTGAAAGTGATCAATACTTCTGGATCGATGGAAATAGAGGACTGGGCGCACTTGATTAAATATGACTCAAATTACGGTCCATTTGCTGAAATTGTCACTGTACAGCGCGAACGTTCCCGAAAAGAAGTGAGTGATGAACAACCAGTCCTGGGCACAATAAGTGTGGGAGATCGCAAGATTTTGGTGACTGCCCAGCGCGATCCTGCTAAGATCCCATGGGGAAGCAATGGTGTGGAAGTAGTGATTGAGTCCACTGGCGCATTCACTGATGCAGAAAAAGCCAAGGCACACTTGAGTGGCGGAGCCCACACCGTGATTATCTCCGCACCAGGCAGTGGAGACATGGATACGTCGGTGATTGGTGTCAGAGACTACAACCAAGCCATGCAAGTCGTGTCCAATGCTTCATGTACCACCAACTGTGTGGCACCGGTGGCACAAGTAGTATTCCAGAATTTTGGCATTGAAAAAGCGATGATGACGACGGTGCACTCATATACTGATGATCAAAATTTACATGATAATTCGCACAAAGATATGCGCCGTGCTCGGGCTGCTGGCTTGAATATTGTGCCCACCACCACCGGAGCTGCCAAAGCTGTTGGGCTGGTGATTCCTGAATTGAAAGGTGTCTTTGATGGTTTGGCGATCCGAGTGCCGACCGCAACTGGTTCTATTTCTGATATGGTTTTTATCACCAAACGCCCTACGACAATTGAAGAAGTGAATGAGGTTTTCAAGAAAGCTGCAGGAGAAGAGAAGTGGCGTGGAATTTTGGCGGTGACGGAGGATCCGATTGTATCTAGTGACATTAAAGGCAGGCCTGAGTCTTCGATTGTGGATCTGGCACTAACTAATGTGATTGGTGGAAATATGGTGAAAGTGGTGAGCTGGTATGATAATGAGTTTGGGTATTGTAACCGCCTTGTGGAGCAAGTGGGGCGGGGGTAGGTACTACGTGCTCTGTAGTGCAGACGTTCTAGATTTTTTTTCAGGGGATCCACAGTACAGTGCACCATTGCACTAATAAATAATCAGTGCGTTCGGTAGCGCACAATTAGCGACTAATTTGACCTGCTGGGTCGCGTGGACTGATGTTCATGTGTTTCTTTTCTAGAGAAATATAACTACAGATCTCTTACATAGTATTTCATAGAAACTGACTACTAGGCTCATCCTGCATCTATATGGAAAACCTACCTTCCTACACTTTGTGAAAGATTCTCGCGCTACACTTACGGATATGCTCGCCACCACCTATTCCGCTTTGCTCAAAGGCTTGGAAACTATCAAAATCACCATCGAGATCGCCCTCACTCCAGGTTTACCTGCCTTGCAGATCGTTGGGCTGCCATCGCAGACAGTCGCAGAGTCCAAAGAGCGGATCACCGCTGCCCTGGCGATATCCGGCATCAAGCCCAAGGCCCAGCGCACCGTGGTCAACCTCGCCCCTGCTGATATCCGCAAAACTAGCAGCGCTTTTGAACTTCCCATCACCGCTGGTTTGCTGCAGCTCTATGGCATCATTCCACCACTTGCACCCAAAACAATCCTCTTTGGCGAGCTTTCGCTGACAGGGGAGCTAAAGCCCGTTACAGGCGCTTTGCCGCTTATTTTGGGAGCAAAGAAGCTTGGTTTTTCTACGGTACTACTTCCCGCAGCCAATCACCTCGAGGCAAACCTAGTTTCTGGCATTTCTTGCATTCCACTTGAAAACCTAGAGGGGTTTATCTTGCACAGCCAAGGAAAGTCCATTATTGAACCTGTTCGTTCGAGATCTTTCACGCATCTCCGATCTAGTGAAAACTCGCTTGAGAATGATGAGATTCACACCAATACAACGCTCTTTGAAGAAATCGTCGATCAAGAGCATGCCAAAAAGGCATTGGAAATCGCTGCTGCTGGCGGTCACAACATATATTTACTTGGTCCACCAGGCACTGGTAAAAGTATGCTTGCGGAAAGTTTTGCCCAACTCCTACCACCACTTTCAGAGGAGGAGGCGATAGAAGTGTACTCGCTGCACTCGATTGCAGGCAAGATCACTGAAACAGTAGGTCAGCACACGACTACAACGCTATCCACAACCCGACCGTTTCGCAAGATCCATCATACTATTTCCCAAGTGGGACTAGTGGGTGGGGGCAGTAATCTCACCCCCGGAGAAATTTCCCTTGCTCACCGAGGGGTACTGTTCATGGATGAACTACCAGAATTTCCTCGCCACATCCTCGAGTCACTCCGCCAACCACTCGAGGCCAAAACCATCACAGTCAGTCGGGCAGCAGGCACCGTTCAGTATCCAGCCAACTTTATGCTCGTCGCTGCCGCCAATCCCTGCCCCTGTGGCTACAAAGGCAGTGAGAAAAAGGCCTGTACCTGCAGTGAATACCACCAACAGCAGTATGCAAGTAGAATCTCGGGACCGCTCATGGATCGCATTGATTTGACGGCCTGGGTGGGGGAGGTGAGTATTAGTCGGCTGGGGCAGCAGTTTAGTAGGAGACCATCAGAGCCACTACACAAAGAGCCACCGCACCAAACATTGCCAACACAAAAAGCTGATGCAGCTGTACAACTGTTTGGTACTTTGAGCGACAACTCCACTGCTCATATTCGCCAGCGTGTCCAACTAGCGCGACAACTCCAGCAAGCGCGCTTCAAAAACCACCCACACCTCACAACCAACGCTGATATGACCATCCAGGATAGTAAATATTTTTGCAAACTAGAGCCAGCTGCCAGGCATTTGCTCATCCGTACCGCAGAAAAGCAAAACTTTTCCGCTCGACAATACTTTAGGATGATAAAAGTGGCGCAGACTGTAGCAGACCTAGCCTGTTCGGTCAGTATTAGCAAAACACACATAGAGCAGGTCTTACCCAACGGTAATGCTCGTTCACAACTATACTAAGTGCTCTGCAGTATCAAGTGAGGCTTGCTTCAAATATCCTTTAGCCCGATTAAAAATTGTCTCTACTCGTTTATAGAGTACGCGGTACATTTCTTCCTTACTACACTCTAGTTTGATATGGTCTTGTATGTCTATAAAATCTAAGATTATTTTTACTAGATCAGCAGCTTCAGTGTTCTGCTCAGTATCATACATTTCTTGCTCACAAGCACCGTCAGCACGTTTAAGCGCTGATAACAAACTTTGAGTTATCTTTTGTATACCCCAATCAAAGTGTATATACAAGAGTATTGCTGCCAAATAAACAGGTTTTTTTGATTTTAGTGGGTCCAATAATCTTCCTATAGTTTCTTTAGTTTCTTTTTGAAGAACCTGCGCCTCGACAGGATTAGTTGATGCAAAGCAACTCAACATGCTGTCAGTAAGCGTCACATGCCTTTTTCTCATTACTCTTTGCCTACGAGTTTGATCGATCGCTCGTCGATGGACGACTGTGCTCACTAATGTCCAATTCACCTCGTAGTTCTTAAGGTGAAGTAAATCACTACATTGTAAGTAGGCATATGTCACAATGTCGGTCTGCTGTTGTCTATCCAAAATACCACAGGAAATCAGTATCTTTAATAAATATGGACTAATCCAGTTATCTGCATCTGTACCTGCCTCAGAAAACATTCTTTTTGCCAATTCATATTCTGATTTAATTGGTATTCTATTTTTTAATTCAGCTGTTCGCATACTTTCACTTTTAGCAGTTATTAATAACTGCAGTTACGATGTAGAATAAAGTAATTGATACCCATGAAAAAATTATCACTACGTTATATTTATATTGTTATAGGTCTTATTATAATATCATTCATCTACTTATTCAACAATCAATTTACCAGGTATTTTTTAGAATCAAAAAACCCATACCGCACACTTTTTATATCCAATAAAGAATCACGTAATGAAGATGTAAATAATTATACTTCCAAGGTCTTGGGTATTGTTACAGCAGATCGTGCAACACTAGAAAATTCACCGGCTCCACCACAGCTTTCCTACGACAAACTCTATGCACTTATCAATGGCTATCGCCGTGAGCATAAGCTCCCCACACTTGCTGCCCACCGCGCGCTTGAGCAAAGCGCCGCACTCAAACTGCTTGATATGCAGCACAATCAGTACTGGACCCACATAGACAAAGAAGGCAGAGAGTCATGGTACTTGCTTGAACAAGTAGGATACCACTTTGAAAAAGCTGGTGAGAACTTATCTTTTGGGTACACTACTGAGTGGAGCATCTTTACAGAGTGGCAAAAAAGTCCTGAGCATAATGCTCAGATGCTTAAACCAGAGTATGAACATATGGGACTTGCTGCTGACTGTCATACCTATGCTCAAGCAAGCAAAAAAACCTGTATCGTCGTCCTGCACTTTGGTAAACAGAAACTATAATTGAAATCCAATAACAACGAGACCCAAGATTAAACAGTACCAACCAAATAACTCAAACTTTGCTTGTCTAATCATGTACCGAAGCAAGTATAAACTCAGTAAACCTGACACAAACGCCATAAGACCACCAGACATGAGGACTGGTGTAGCAGGCAAACTGGTGCCATCTTGGTAAATTTTGACTAACTCAAGTACATTGGCTCCTAAAATGGCCGGGATTGAAAGCATAAATGAAAAAGTAAAAGCAGTTTTACGATCAACTCCCGAGAGCAGCGCTGCCCAAACGGTCATACCTGAGCGAGAGATAGCAGGCATGATTGCAGCTGCCTGTGCTACACCTACGAGCACTGCCACTTGAGGAGAGATCTGTAACGACTGACCACTAAACAACTGTTTCCACCAGGTAGTAAAGCCTGTAAACTGGCTAGCAACTTTATCGGTAAACGTCTGCTTTTCATTGGTACCCAAGATTCGGTCAATCCAAAAGTTTATCCCGGCAGTAATCAGCAACTCCCAGCCAATTGTATTGCCTGAGGCAAATAATGCTTCTAGCTGAGCGTGAAATAAGATGCCAATCAGTGCCGCAGGTACCGATGCAATCAGCAGTAGCAGCAGATCTTTCAACTTGATCTGCCAAAGATCTTTCCAAAAGAAAATAATAACCGCAAAAAGTGTCGCAAAGTGCAAAAAAACATCTACGGTAAAACTTTCTGGGCCAGTTTGTAAAAAATTTTGAAATAATACCAAGTGACCAGAACTGGAAACAGGCAAAAACTCAGTTAAACCTTGTACGAGCCCCAATATGGCAGCATCTAACATTGTCATGCAGACTAATCTTTCACCTGTTGTGAATAGCTTGAGTACCAGTCATCTAGCAGTTTTTTGACTAAATGCTGCCCTCCGAGCCCTAATGCCAGACCGACACCAAGCGCAATGCACCCAACAAATCCCATAAATAGGATCACTATAAACTGGCTGGCAATCCCCAGCTCAGATACCGCTACCATGATCGTCAGTATCAGCACTAAATAACTAGAAATCTTGCCCAGCAGTCGGGCACTTCGTCCGTCAATACTACGAATAGATCCCTTGACTAGACTCTCCAATATTCCTGAAATCACAATACCAATAAAGAGAATTAAAATTGCGGAAATTATATGCGGTAAATATGCCAAGATACGCTCTAAGATAAAGGTGAGAGAAGTCAACCCAAGCACCGAGACTGTTGTGTGGATCACCACCAACATCAGCAACCAGTACAATACCGAACCGATAATAACTTCGAGTCGGGTACTGACTTCTGCATTTTTCAAAAATAGCTCGATAGGTGTGTTTTTGATCGCCTGGGAGACCTTGATACTTGCAAAAAACTTTACCACACCACGGCGCACTAAACGAGCAAGTCCTGCACCCACAATCAGAATCAACAGCGCAGTCAAAATTTTAGGTAAGTAGACAATAGTTTCTTGCATGCCTTGATTAACAGCACCGAGGAGGGAATTGTACCAATATTCCATATAGTTCCTTATCTTAAGTATAGAGTATACCTCGGATGAGGGTAAATTAGTACTGCATGACCCGTAAGCCGGATTCTGTTTTATGTGATGATCTATCTATGCCCAGGTCAATATCACCGAGAAAGTGAGTGTATACATTATGGTGAAGTTCGCTGGTTGCAGCGGAGAGGATTGCCACGCCTATCAGCAAGCTGATAGTAGTCCTCGGTAGTATTACTACTACTTCAACGGCGTTTCACTCCCTTGTAAGGGATTCGTCACTGTTGCTCTCACTGTCCCTGTTTTTGCAAACAGGTCTCCTGCAGTTGCTGTATTGCTACTGCCCCACAGGACATCCTACACTCTGCTGTCCGGACTTTCCTCTTGTGACTACTACTAGCCGTAGCGCACAAGCCATCACTCGATCATGCAGTAGAGGTATTATACCCCAGTTTGCCACTTGAAAAGTACACACCTGAGTACTAGAGTACCCCTTTGCTATGTTATTTAGTCCTGAAACGGTACAAAGCGTTCCTCCAAACAGGGAAAACCCTCAAACTATTGAGTCTATAATAGCGATATTTTCGCAAGTACTTGCCAAGACTCCAAGGCACACAGATGCACAAATAGCGAGCATACGCACTGAACTGAGAAGCCCCATTATCACAAATGTTGCTGGCCAATTACATCTTGAAGCTACTTCCTCAAAGCTACACTTCAACTCACTGTATGTAACCCTTTCTAACATCATGCGTGCATTGGTCAGAGAAATACAACGTCATCCAACATTCTTTACCACACAGCAACTTAGTAGTCCTAGGGTACTACCATACCCCGTCCTAGACGCAGACAATACCATAATTGAGAGAAGTGATATCGCATCCAATACTGCCTACCAATTGGCAGCTACAATCAATGCTATGCAGATCCCCAATCTGAGTGCACAAGCGAAAGTAGCTCAGGTCGGATGGGCTGTAGTAGTTACCCTAAAATAGGTTTTCGAGCCGCTCGTATTAGAGTCGATGTTCGTAGAAGTAGGTAAAGTAGACGGTTCGAGCCACAATGTAGAGTGGCACCGCAAGTAGTGCACCCATCACCCCACCCAAATTGAGGCCAATCAGGATTGCAAGTATTGAGGCCAGTGGATTGACATTGGCAGAAGCCTTCATTACTTTTGGCACTAAAAAGTTGTTTTCCAACTGCTGGATTACTAAATTCAAAATAAGTACCGATCCAGCTGAAACCCAACCATTAGACAAGTACGCCAACGCTATAGCGGGTACTGCAGCAATTGTTGGTCCAATATTAGGCACTATCTCGAGCATGCCTGCCAAAATAGCCAATGGCAGAGCATACGGGACTCCCAGAGCCGTCAGTCCTACAAAAGTCATCAAACCAATAATCAACATTAAAATCAGTTCGCCACGCACCCAACCACCCAGCTGTTCTTCAATCTGTTCAAGTAGTTTAGTAAATTTATGCTTTTGGTCTGGACTTTTAATAATCCAAGAGAGCTTTTGTGGCAAATGATCTCGCTCTGAGAGCAAAAAATATGAAACAACTAGCAAAGTAAAAAAAGTAAAGATTGTGCTAAATGTAGAACCAATTATAGAAAAAATTGCCCCGACCGAAGTGCCCACTCGCCCTGCCAACTCACTCAGTTCGGTGATCGTAAACTTAAAATCTGTGACCTGGTCTTGTAAGCCGGGTAAATTAATGAGCGATACTAGTCCAACCAGTTGCCCAAGAAGTGGAGGAACCAGAACAGCTAGAAAAGTGCCAATGACTACAATCAGCAGTAGGTACGAGAGAAAGATACTTATTCCTGCAGGCATTTTTAAATAGTGCTGCAGCTTTCTACTAATTGGACGTAGTGCCACCATTATAATAAATGCCAAAAAAATAAGCGTTAAAATATCGCGGATTAGGTAGAGAAAGTACAATCCAAGTAAAAAGAATACAGTAAAAACAATCGTACTAGGATTTAGGCCGCTAATTTTAGTTTTATTAAATAAAAGTAACATATAGCAAGTGTACCGTGCTTTATACTCGATGTCATTAGGTAATTATTCTGAAATTGCAGGCTCAGTATTGCGTAATTTGTTGCACAAATACCTGTTGCAAATTATTGTACCAATCTCTGCCTTCTCGGTTGATCCACTGAACTGCTGGATACTTCTTCCACCAGGTAAGTTGGCGTTTACTATACTGATAATCAGCCTGTATCCACTGCTCTATACAGGCATCTGCTGTAATTTTTTTATCAAGGAATTGAGTAATTTCTGCAAATCCCAATGTAGAAGTAACCTGAGGTGAAAGCTGCCTGTTTGTGGCTTGTGACAACGCCAGCAAAGCCCTTACTTCATCTACCGCACCACCAGAGAAGCGATCTTGCACTCGTTTTGCTATTTTTTTATGTAGCTCCTCGCTTGAAATCTGTAATCCTACGTAGGACTGGGTATGAGTAGTTTGCCTGGGTTGTTGTGCCACTTGTCGCTGTTCTAAAAAAGTGTCGAATGTTTCTGGGTCTGTTTGTTTGAGAAGTTGCAGTGCCTGTTCAACCTCAATCGCTCGTTGCAACCGCCGAGGATTATTTTTATCTGAGTTGTTAAGTTGTGCGAAATAGCTATCATTTACCCTACGTAATTCTTCTTGCAGTTGAGTGACACTAAGCTGCCCTAATTTTTCTCGCAAACGCAAGTTGGGAGGAATACATAAACGTGGATCTGCAGTAACTACATGCTGATGATAGAGACCGGTACCACCCACCACAAAAATTAATTTATTTTCTGCTTCTGCAGCAGCAATGATAGTACGCGCGTATTGATTAAACCTTCCAACAGACCATTCTATAAACGGCGATACTATACTGAGACCATACAATTCAATCTTCCCCTGTTCTATAGCTTTGTAAAAATATTTTTGAGGTAGTTTTTCACCACTTTCTGATGCTAAAGTACTGAACTCAAAATTATTTTCTCCCACAATAAAATTTTCTGGTAGATCTGCGCCTGTCAAAACTTCTAAACCGCTATATACCTGCCTAGAATCTGCAGAGATGATGACAACACCGTGAGCTATTTTTTTCTCTAGTGCATACTCTGCCAATAAAAAAACTGCTTCACTTTTACCTGTTGAAGTAGTGCCAACAATAGAAAAAATGGGAAGTTTATTTGTACTCATATTGATAGAGCAAAAACAGCACTAGTTACACAACAATTGGACGATTATCCAGATTACTTTTATTGATTAAAGCATCCAAAACTTCCCAGCGTTTTTTCTTGACTGTATGCGGGATCTCATCAGGATAGATACGCCAGCTTGCTGTCCCGGGACGAGGAGAGTAGATCGCAACAAATCCAACTTTCCAGTTCATTTCTTTTGCCAGTTCGACAGTTTTTTCAAACTCAGCATCAGTTTCCCCAGGAAAACCGACAATAATATCGGTACCAATCACAATGTTTGGATCAACTGCACGCAGTTTAGTGATGACATCTTTATAGCGCTGAGTACTGTAGCCTCGATTCATGCGATACAGTACAGCATCACTACCAGATTGAATTGGTAGATGCACGTAGCGATCTATTTTTTTGTTTTTTCCGATTTCTTCTATCAACTCATCATGAAAATCCCAAGGATTACTGGTCATAAAACGAATTACTTTAATCTGATCGTAGTGTGAGATTGCTTGGAGCAGTTTTACAAATGGAGGGGTACCTGTAGCTGTGAGATACTGCGATTGGTTATCTGGCAGATCTTCACGGGTGAACTCTTTGTTTTCCATCATTAGTTTACGAAAACCAATACCAAGTTTTTCTAGTCCCCATGAATTTACGTTCATACCCAAAAGAGTAATTTCTTCATATCCTTGTGCCACCAGTCGCTCAACTTCAGCCATAATATCAGCAAAATCACGTGACTTTTCGCGTCCACGCGAGTAGGGGACGATACAGTAGGTACAAAATGAGTTACACCCCGTAGAGATTGGAATCCAGGCGTGCTTAGTGTCTTTTCTCACTGCAGCACTATTAAACCCAACTTCATTAATGGGCAAAATTTCATCAACAATTGGCAACATCTCGTAGAGTTTTTCTTGACCATGATGAGTCATGCAGCCTGTTAAAATAATTTTAGGGCGTTGTATGCCTGCTTCATGGAAATAGACACGCACGTTGTGCAAGAAACCCTTGGCCCTATCTTCAGCACGTTGGCGGATCGCACAAGTATTGACGATAAGCTCATCACATTCGCGCCAATCGCTCGCCTCGCGATATCCACGCGCGGCATAGTCCCCGGCAATTCGTTCACTATCTGATTTGTTGGACTGGCAACCAAAGGTATGGATGTAATAAGATTTTTGACTCATGAGCGTTCTATATTATACAGCCATACTAACGATATTGTATTTAAACTTTTTTTTGCTAGGATACTCAAAAGAAGTTTATGCAAAAGCTTGAGAAACACACTCCCAAACCAGAAAAAACACCCTTGGCTCTGACCGCACTTACCAGCAAGTTTGAAATTAAAACTGAATGGCCATCCGGAACTGAAGCTGAAGCTAGAAGCATTTGAAGTGAAATTGGAAGCTGCCGTCATACTTTTTGAAGCGATCCTCGTCAAACTTGCCGAGGTTGCTCAAGAATATCCACAGTATGCGGACTCCCTTCTACGCAGATGCCAAGGCACAATTTCTGAGCTCACTCAAGAAGTAACTAGCCGTAGTGGCGAGCTTAGTGTTTCACAAGAAAGTAGTGTGCAAGGGAATTCACTAGAGTTTTTACTGCAAGATCTATTGCAAGTCCTTGTAGGCGTTCAGGCTGAGCTAGAATCAGGAATAGCAATGGAGATTTTTGATAAACTTGCACATTTACAAAAAATGGCATCGGGAGCAGCTAGGCGACTGGAGCAGCGACCAGAACCCGAGAACGACGCCAGTAGATAATCCACGAGAGTAGCTCTAAAATTCCGACTGCACCAAGTAGATACATCCAGCTTGCTTGGATCAGTGCAGTATGCATAAAACTCAAAAAGAGCACGACATACGTCAAGCGATGGAGCCGTTTCCACCATGTACCTAGTTTTCGCTGAGAAAAATCATTGGAAGTCAGCCAGAGTGGCAAAAGAAGCAACCAAGCAGCGTAGCCAAGTTGCTGAAAAAGCATGAGCTGGATTTTGCTGGGGTCAAAGTTGTTGCCTGCCAGTTGCGGAAAAAAGGTTGTGAACTGCATATGCAGGTAGACCAATAAAAACATCAGAATCCCCAAGTGTCTGCGAAATGGCAAGAGCATGCCTGCAATTGGTTGCGTGTAGTGCGGCCACCACTGCAACCGTGTGATACAACCTGGGAGCAAAGTCAGGACGTATGCAATCGTGGCGATCACACCAAGCCTCCCACCCCATTCGGCTAGAAATAGTGCAACAGCACTATAATCCTGCGAAACCTGCATGAATGTATACACAAATAGGAGTACAAGCAGCGCTTCAGCTACCCAAAAAAGCCGAGTGATTCCCACACGGCGCATAACAATATTTTTTTGTATATTGAGTAACAATGCCCGCAGCGTCTCCATATGGACTTTCAATAGGTACTAGTCTTGCTGAGGCGCGGGCGGGATTTGAACCCGCGAATCCGAGGTTTTGCAGACCTGGCCATTAGACCACTCTGGTACCGCGCCCTATATTGACAGCACCTGCTACTAGATTACTACACCATCAGAGTGCAAAGTCTGATTATACTGGCAAGAAGCAATCCTGTTAAGGGAGTGTTAATCGCACATACATTTCGGAAAGCTGTTGTTAATAAATTGCATTGGGGACAGATATCCCAGTGATGCATGTGGACGTTTGTTGTTGTACCACTCTAAATACCCAGTTAGTTTAACCTGAAA
>JBILVZ010000048.1:0-3820 GCA_044370175.1 Methylococcaceae bacterium | reverse complement strand
CAAACATCTGCTCGCGTTCTGCAAGCGTTAACTTTGGTTTCTGTTTCATATCCACCTCTCAACCAGTATTTTACCTGGTCAAGTGGTGCTTTTCGTTTGCGAACCTGCGGGACCACGCCTGTAGGGCGTGGCTTGACTGAGCCCTAGAAGGGCAGACCACTTCCTGCACCTCAAGATGCTGCTTTTTCTTTCAGAAAAACTGTGGAGTGACTACCTAATTACGAACCCTTGAAAGGGTCTGTGTGTTCTACTGTTGTTAACTTGTCAGTTATTTGATCTGCTTTCTCTTGTTCCCGAATATATTTCCTGATCGTTGCTTCGTTCAGTCCCACTGTTGATACATAGTATCCTGTTGCCCAAAAGTGTCGGTTTCCATATTTATATTTCAAGTTTGCATGCCGATCAAATAGCATCATTGCACTCTTTCCTTTCAAGTATCCCATGAAGCTAGACACACTCAATTTTGGTTGTATCGAAAGTAATAGATGCACATGGTCTGGCATCATATGTCCTTCCACAATCTTCACCCCTTTCCACTTGCATAAATCTTTCAATATCTCTTGCAGATCTTTGCGTAGTTGGTAGTACACCACTTTCCGCCGATATTTCGGCGTAAATACTACATGATACTTACATAACCACTTACTATGTGCTAAACTTTCTGCCATACAAAATACACCACCTTCCTTGAGGTAGCTTGATACTGTAGTTAAGCTTCATTCTATCAAAGGAAGGTGTTTTTTTGTCTAAAGACACTTCATGCTAAAAGCTCTTTATTTTCCACCCGCATAGCGGGTGGTTTACTGTTTTTCTGGTGCGTACCGCACCAGACGTAACTCACTGAAGTGGGAACTACAGAAAGAGCGACCCTTTTGAGGTCGCTCTTTCATCTTCTACGATTACATTTTTCTATGGCTTTTCCCGTACTCGCATTGCTGCGAGCAGAGCATGCGTCAGCAGATCGCGGCCATTTGCATACTCCATGATATTGAATGTAAGAAGTTTTGAGAGACGATCATCGCCGATCTCTCCCAGACGCCATCCTGCTTCTCGGACGAGCTGTCGCAGCTCGTCCGGCTCCCACTGTTTCAAGTAGGAGCTGAGTGTGTCGTAGGTCCATTTGGAGAACTTTCCGGTTTCCCAAGGGATCAAGAGCGACTTGGTCGCAGTTGCAAAGTCACCTTTCCAGGTACTTTTTGTAAACTGCAAGAACTGCCAATACATATCGTTTTTCACGATGTGTTCAGCGATCGCCCGTGAATTTGCAAGATGACCCATCTTAAAATTGGGAAGGACATACATGCGGAGCAATAAGTCACCAAATCTTTCAGCAAATGCTGCCAGTGCCACAATCTGGTCCTCCTTTGTAGCCAGTGATCTGCCAAATTCATCTTGTGTTGACTCAGGCTGCGCTTTCGCCCAGTCCTCGTCGAACCACCGAATGAGTTCCTCAAAGTAGCCTGCTGCCCTCACGTACTGATGGAGGATGATACCTTGATTTTGATTGTACTTCTTAAAGGTGCCGACTGGGTCGGCACGAAACTCCATAATGTTGACAACGCGGAAGTACTGGATCACTACAGAGAAAAAGATTCTTCGCTCATGGTCTAAATCTTTCTCATAGTGATCAAATAACACGCCCAACGTCAAAGAAAACGGGCTGACTGTTTTGAAGTCGATCATTGAAAAACTCCTTTAATCTGAGATTTGCATTGAACATATCACAAGATAGCCACTTAAAATTGCACACACAATCTTAAGCGGCTACCTTGCGTTTAAAACGCATAGTGTTGTAATCGTAAGGAGATGATCTAAGGATAGTCCGCGCACATGAACTGCAGCGCTGTGCTGCGTCATATTTGTAGGTATCATTAGATAACTCCTTACAAAAGTTGTTAAAGGGCGAGGAACTTCCTCACTCTGAAAAATCTTTGTGTAAAAATTACTCAGAGTGAGGGGCCTGCCTTGCGGCAGGCCCTCACCATCTACATGTACGGACTAAAAACTCCTTACTTAGAACGTGAACCCAACCTGGCCCTGCCGAACTTCGGCTGGCCGGTTGTATTCCGCCAAGTCATTAACGCTAATTGGCCAGCAGACGATGACCGCACTAGGCGCAGGTTGCCAGAGCCCTGGATCATTGATGGGCATCACCACTTGCTGGCGGATTTGGTTGCCATGCGTAACCTCAGCCACTGGTGCAGGCATTGCTCGTGTGCCTTCAAGGACATCTTCAGCACCTTTAACTCCTGGGCCGAAACTCACGCCACTTCGCTTTTGGCCATAGCCATAAGCCATTTGTTGGGCTTGGCTGGGGGTCATGAGAGAGGGGAACTGCTGCAGTTTTTCCCATACCGTACGCTTGGCAGGGTTGGGGAAATAGAGCATGATGGAATATGTGGAGGTATATGCATCTGGAGACAATGTTTGCTGCGCCGTTCCCAGTTTGAGCTGGGGCGGCGTTACAATCGTCTGTCGTACCACTGCCTTTTCCGGGCTGTACATGTTCTCCACACTTTCCGGGCACCCATCAAGCCAATCATGATACAAATGTTCTCCTGCAAAGCCTGGAAAGCCGTGTTGACGCGCATTACTCCATGGCCATGCGCGCCCATTCTCAACAACCGTGCGAAATTCCATATACGCCTTTGCACGGGCATTCTTCATGGGGTCTTCATTGCTGTATTGATCCAAGTGGGATTCTTCCTCTGTCCAGCCCTGCCACCCGATCGGGGCGACTGGGACTCGACCGAACTCTGAAGTCAACGAGGCACAGAAGTCTGACCCATTATTATTGAGCCAGAACGCAATTCCTCTCTTCCCATTCAGCTCTTCTGCCATCCTATCAAAATCAATAATCATGGCAAAGTGAAGAACCTGAACATTTGGGTATACGTTCTTGAGCGGATGCTCCGGAATCCCGCGAGCTGCGGGATTCACAATGGGCATGAACTGAAAGTTTGCCTTTGCTCCTGGTAGGCCTTGATAGCCTACCGGGACCACATAGGACGCCTTCATTTCCTGCATCCACCGCAGTCCTGTTTGAGGGTCCGTGTAGGACAACTGACTGATGAGATTTGTACCTTGTTGACGTTGCTGATAGTTACTCATTGCAAAACTCCTTGTGAAATCTGTGAAAAAACACTAGTTGAAAAAAAGGTTATAAACGTACTGTCAGCCCGTTGGCATTCCCTGATAGTATCAGGTAGACAGCTTGGTAACTTCAAAGCTTAAAATTACCAAGCTGCCTACCTATAGTTTTTAGTCCATAGGGAGATGGTGTCTGATACAAAAAAAACTAGTATGAATAGACTCAAATGTGCAAGCAATTTGCAGCTGACTCAACCCAATAACTAGTCCTCTTCTATCAGAAAAACTCCCTATGAGTGATGTTAAAGAGCGTGATATGTAGTCGTTATCACTCTATACTCCATACTAAAATGAAGTACACAGTGATAACGGGAAATCTTATGCAGACTTCCCGTTACCGTCTTACTTATTGATCCTAATTACCACGTAACTTGAATGCCTGCACGGCGCTGCGTGCTGTACTGCTGAGCCGTTGTCTGGCCAGCTAACTCTCGAGCTTGAGCAGTTGTTCTCAAAACGGGGCCCTGGAGCTTGCGCCCTTGGGCCACCCAAACTGCCAGCTCTTTTGCGGAGCTCGTTTTTGCTGCAGCCAACGCTTGTTCTGCTGCGCGAACGCTATCGCCAGCATGAATGAGATGCCTGATAGCGAGGGCGTCATCACCGGCATACAATGTACAGCGGCACTCAGGGTTGACACACTTGACAGCGTTTCGCACGGTTTTTGGAACCG
>JBILVZ010000007.1:0-39529 GCA_044370175.1 Methylococcaceae bacterium | reverse complement strand
CTTTGGATTAATATAGACAGCAATATTTTCTTCTTTGCTTGAAAATCTTCTGCTAGAGCTATAGCGAACCTTACCGATAGGAATGTCAACAGGACTACCTGGCTCATCCTCTCCATCTCTAAAATTAACAATCTTTTCAAGTATGCTGCCATATGGCTTAAATACGTTATAGTTGTGAGCACCGTAGAAATTTTCAACGTCTGCACCAAATTCAGTTTCACCTTCTGCATTTTTATAAAATGTACCTAGAATACTGCATTCTAAACCTGAAAAACTGAACTGATACTTTGTTTCAGGATCTAGGTCTGATTGAGCATCATCCCCACTAGTTTTCAAATCATCTTTGTAATACTCAATCATGGACTTCACATTGTCATCATCTGTCGGCAAAGATGTTGGTCTTATTGCTCTTAATAGCAATGCCTCTTCCTGTGGCTGACCATTATCGTAAAATGCCAAGAGAAAAGTCCCTTGAGGGATTCCCTTAACTGCCTGTTTATATGCGTCAGGAATGAGTAAGCAAGCCTTAGAATAATCAAGGTAAAATGGATTTCCTAGTTTTGATTTACTATCTGATGATAAGGAAAAAATATCTACTGAAGCCAGTTCTTTTATTTTATTTGTGATATCCATATTATTTCCTTATTTTAATACTAGAGTTTAATTTTGGGTCGCCAAATCTAATAAGCGACTGCTCAGCATATTCATCACTTATTTCAACACCCACCCACTTTCTCTCCTTCTTTTCTGCAACGTAGCCAGTGGTATTACTACCTGCGAAAGGGTCTAGCACTAAATCGCCTGGCTCGGTAAGAAAGTCAACAAAAAAGCTGACCAGACCTGGTTGCATCCTGGCAGGATGTGGTTTTATTCCATTTGCTCTGCATGTTTGTAAAAAATAATCATTGGAATTTGTGTTCGACATACTGAACATGCTTTGAGGCAATCTAAGTTCTTTGTCCTCATCAATTTGTTCAAGCTCTAATACGTTGTGCATTATGCTTCCGCCATGATTTTGAAGGAAACTTTTTTCACTAATCTTATGCTCAGAAGGTCTAACGCCAGAATTATATTTTTGCTTTTTAAGTAACTGCTTCATACTCTTGCTGTAGGGTCTAAGTACTTTTCTATTATCAGCTTTTGGATGGTCTGTCTTAGAAAGCCACCAAACGTGGGTAAAGCTATCTATTGTTCTAATTCTGTTCACAGTTACCCATTGTGCTGGTGATGGTAGACGAGAAGGGTTGTAACAAACAAACTGCTGGCACAGTCTTAATCCAGCACCTTCAGCATTGACTAGTTCTAGAAGAGCTTCTAAGCCCAGAGTAGATTGTACTGGGCGACCAGGCTCCCAAGAGTTACCTAGTTCAATAATAATTGAACCATCATCTGTGAGAACTTCTGAAAATATTTTTGCTAACCTAACTAACCAGTCTTTGTAATCTTTGCCTAGGCGATTACCATACTTCTTTTTTTTGTTTAATGGGAATGGCGGGGAAGTGACGATAAGGTTTACTTTGCCCTTGAGCTCTTTACCCAACTTACCTGTCAGTAACTTTTCTGAATCCCCAATGATGAATTTTCCAAGTTCAGTCTGATACAGTTCTCTTACCATACTTTGATTATATATAACTTTTATAATTTTGGATCTACAAATCAATTTAACTCACTGTCTCTTCATCCTACCATGCGGTAAAGACGTAGCTGCTTGCATCCATGCGGACACAAGCACTACATCTTGACTTCGCATGTTCACGAGAGCTTGAACAGTGAGTTAGTGCTGTCAGCTCCTGTTTCAAGTATTTCTTGACGGCAGGAGGAATAGTATATGCAATTATCTGAAAAGGTTGCTGCTAGTTTGAACAAGGTGATTGAGAAGTTTATGAGTGGTGATCTCTCACCTATTACCGCTATAGTCAGGTTTGATATCCCAGAGGATGCACCTTGCTTCAAGTGGTCTTTCTCTAATAAAGTTTTGGCATACATCCAGTCAGGAGAGATAGACTGCCGAGGCTTCAACCAGTGGCAACAAGCTGGCAGAAAAGTCAAAAAAGGCAGTAAAGCAGTCTTTATATTGAGACCACGTACTTTAAAGATCGAGAAGGAAGGTGAAGATCCACAAACAGTCTGTGTCGGCTTTGCCCCATTGCCAGTCTTTGCATCTGGCAGTACTGAGGGTGAAGGTACAGTCGGCATATACCAACCCAAAGAACTACCACCACTTTACGAAGTAGCCAAGAGACTGGGAGTAGAAGTCAGATACATGCCAGTCTCACCAGATAGATACGGTAGCTGTAAACCTGATGGTACCAGAATCACCATCGGTACTGGTGATCCAGCAGTCTTCTTCCACGAACTAGCCCACGCAGTGCATGCCAAGATTGGTGGAGAACTCAAGCAAGGTCAAGACACTACTCAAGAAACTATCGCAGAGTTTACCTCATCTGTACTCATGGATCTGTATGGTCTCAAAGATACAAGTGGTAACACCTGGAACTACATCAAAATGTACGCTGATGACCCACTAGAGGCCATTACAAAGGCTTTGAAGACTGTGGAGCAGGTACTGAACGTGTTAGAAAAAAATAGCCTACAACCTTAGGAGTTGTAGGTATATGTTCTAATCTATTTACATGATTCAGCTACTTCGGTTTTCATAAAATCTATGAAGTCTTTAACTTTCTGGCTTTGTGCATTTGCTATAGTATCTGATGAGTTCGTATCTTTGACAGTTTCTTTGATAATTTCATTAAATCCACTATAGTCATATTTTTCAATTACTTTATTAAAACCACACTCGCATTGCTCTTCGCTAGCACCCTGTGCAGTGCAACCAGCAATATAGTTGTTTTTTGTTGAAATTTTTGAATCTTCTTGATTTGAAACATCTGAGTTTCTATTTATCATTTTTGCAATTCCTGTGGCGAAAGATGAAACTAAAATAAAAACTATAAGTAATCCAACCTTTTTCCATGTAACCTTTTCATTCATATACAGATACTAACAGTATCAAAATAAGTTGTCTATCTTAACATTCCTGGTAATAAGGGGTCTTACCCCTCGGTTCGCAAGGGCTTCGTAAATCATGCTACGCATGACCCTTGCCAACCTCACCCTGCTTATTAAAACCTCCTGTATAGGAGGCATGCGCCTCCTGATACATAATTTTTTTTGAGGCAAAAGAAAGGATTACCATGAGACTACTGACCCGGGAACTACTACGTAAGCTGCCAAGACCGTATACAACAGAGGATACAAACAATCCTCTCTTGTTATGTAGGTTTTATTTATCAATGACTCCCTGGGTGTGGTATCCCACAGAATTTGATGGCAAAGATACTTTTTATGGTTATGTTGAAGGCTCGTACAAAAAGGACTTTGAGTACTTTTCACTGAGAAGACTTGAGCATCTGCAAGGTCCGTTCAGAATCAGAGTGCAAAGAGACTATACCTACAAGCCCCAGAGATTATCAGAAGTATTAAAAATGAAAGGATCAGCATGTCAGCAGCAGACAATGTTCATCTAGTGAACAAGTACACCAACGAGATTCTAGAGCTTATGTATTCACAGGAAGACTACACCACCAGTGACTTACAAGGGATGGTCAGTGCGATTGTGCTGAGTATCATATATGATTCAGAAAATGGTAAGGATATATGACACAACCTAAAATACAATCAAAAAGAAAGTGCTCATTCTGTCAACGTGAAGTAAAACTGACGCGTGAGCATGTTTTCCCCGACTGGTTGACTTCACTGTTCCCACAAGAGGTTATGGTGACAAATCAATTCACAGGAAGTAAAAATCAGGAATGGCTGACTCGAATTTTTCAGCATAAAGCAAAAATTGTGTGTGCTGACTGTAATGGGGGTTGGATGTGTCAGCTTGAAAAGGATGTAAAGCCCATACTTACTAAGTTAATCAAAGTAGAAAAATTTACATTAAATGAAGTTGAACAATCAGCTGTAGCATTCTGGGTTCAAAAAACTATTTTAATGCTAAATAGAGGTACTCCTGGCAGTCTGCAAATAACACAAGAAGTCTTTGATGACTTATTCAAAAATAAATGTGCGTCTAAAAGAGTGCTTGTAACTGTCGGCTGGAGACTGGATCAAGGTTTAGAAAAAAAGAGTCCACTTGCAAGCTTCCAGATAATGCAAGTTCCGTCAGTAACAGTAGCTTCACAATTAGAAGGTCAGTTTAAACAACAAATGGAATCAGGTGGATTTATTTGGAAAGCAACTTTATCAATTGGTCATGCTGTATTTGAAGCAGTTGGACATAATATGCAGTTTTCACTTGATCTAACTCAACACACACAAGTATTTAGAATAATTCGTCCTTACGTGCAAGATATTGACTGGCCATTAGAATGGCCTATTGATGCTGAAGGTGGTCTGGAAGTAATAAGATCTAGATACTAGTTTTTAGATTGATTTCCAAACTTGTGTGATGTCACTTTCGCATTTAAGTTCAGATATTGTCGTGAAGAATACATTGAATGCTCTCCCTGTTTCTTCGTACTGATCTTGAATAATTGAGCATAGAAAAGCTAGTTTTTGCTGATCTGAACACACAATCAAAATACTTGGAAACTGCTTACCCGTTGTATCTTGCCAGGTCTGCTCATCATAGTAATCAAAGTATTGTTTGATGCGGTACTTAATACCAAAACGTGGGACATGTTCATCAATAATTTCAAGGAAGTATCGGTTGGTTGTTTCCTTGCCTACAGTCCCTATGTAGGCATCAGAGGCGGGTTTGAGTATGTAATCTAGTGGCGTGAGCTGAGTACGAGTGTAGAACTCAAGCTTTGCATTTGATTGAGTAGTTGAATCCAAGAACTTTAAGTAGATATCAGCGACTAGTAAGCAGTGCTCTCTCAGTTTTACTGACCGTGTTCTATCACGATATGCTTTTTTCAGAACAGTCTGATCTATTGATGGATGATCTTTGAGTACTGGTACTGCTTTGGTGTCTAAGTGATAGATGGCTGGTACGGTATTGTCTTTAAGTTTTTCTGAGTAGATTCTACCGATTATTTTTTTACTAGTAAGATCAATGAGCCAGCTATTGATGAGAGTATGACTTTTGTGATGTAAGAGTTTTTGAATATGTTGACGATTGAGGAAGCGGAAGCGATATAAGAGTATGAGTATTTCGAGTTGTTTAGAAGTAGTCTGAGGTACTTTCATGGTGTTTATTTTCTCTTCTTTCTTTAGAAAGGAAAGAGGTAAAATTAATGTGATAATTACCTCAACTAGAAGAATAAAAATATATGACAGCCCGCTGTCATAGTTATGACATAGGCAATAGAACCTTGGTGAGACCTGATTCTTTGGGTGCTATGACCACTTTTTCTTGTTGTATTTCTGCAATTGGAGCTGTAGTACAGGTATAGTTTTTCCGTGAATTTTCAATCACTCGCTGTACCAAAGTTGGGTTATCTTGAATCACAACTGGGGTGGTTTCACCAGAAAATGGCTCTTCTGGAGTGATGGCATTGATCTTAATGTAGAAGTGAAATGATGGCAGTTTATCTATCTCTCCTTTTTGGACATACGGAATAAACTGAGGCAGAATCAGCCGCTCATCTTCTGGGTTGGCAGTACGGAAACAAATCACTGTCCCTGTATTGGCAAGTGTGACATTCACTAGTGATTTATCTTCAAGCTGTGAAGTGGTCTGATGAGCCAGGATAGCATTGAGCTTGTACTTGCGAGCTTCAGACAGAATCTGAGCAAAGGCAGGAGTGGCAAAGTTCTGGAACTCATCAACATATAAATAAAAGTCTCTTCTGTAGTCAGCGTTAGTCCGTGCACGTTTCAGTGCTGCCAGTTGGATTTTTGCCATCAGTAAAATACCAAACACTTCTGAGTTGTCCTCACCTATTTTACCTTTGGATAAATTGCATAATAACATCTTGCCCGAGTCCATGATGTCATCAAAGTTAATACTCGATTTTTCTTGTTCCAATATGCGTTTACCAGTAGATGAGAATAAAAACCGTCCAATCTTGTTGGTAATCGGTGAGATCATTTTTACCTTCTGATAATCACCAGCTTTACTAAACTCATACTTCCAGAAGTCCGAGAGGTTGGGATCAGTCAGTTTGCTGGTTACTTGTTTACGGTATGGCTCATTGATTAGTAACTTGTAGATAGTAAAGAGCGTGGGGTTTGGAGTGGTAAAGGCAGTATGTATTGTATTTCTCAAGATATACTCCATCCGTGGTCCTGAAAACTTATCAGAATACAGCTTATGAAACAAAGAAATAATACTCTCAGTAATCAGCTCTTTTTCTCTAATCATCTGGGTTTCACTAATGTTTTGAGGTAACTCAAGAAGGTTTAGTCCAATTGGGTGCTCAACGTCATCTGGGTTGAAGTAAATCACATCCTGAATACGATTCTCAGGGATACATTGCAGTACTTTTTCTATTAAGTCACCATGTGGGTCAATTACGCAGATACCTTTGTTGTTCAAGATATCCTGGCTAATCATGGATAGTAGCAAGGTGGACTTGCCCGTACCTGTTGCACCCAAGATGTACATGTGTCGTCTACGCTCATCAATATCAAGCCCAATCTTGGTTATAGTGCCACCATAGGTGTTATTGGCAAAGTAGATATCTTTTTTCTGGTCTTGTTTCAATGAGAGTGGGGCTGGCAGCTCTTTGCTGTGCACTTTCTGCATGCCTTCAGTCTTGGTAACTGTAGTGAAGGGAAAGTGGTAAAGATCTGCTATTTCTGTGATAGACAATATAGACCTGAACAATGGCAATGATGCACGTTTGGAGAAGGTTTTTACTTGTAGTGAGTGAAGTAATTGCAGACTTGGTAATTTAATTGTCTTCATACTTTGGTTTGAAGACGCAAATGAGGTCAGTGCAGATATAAAGCCTTTCTTCTTTAGATATATGTTTTTATGCATCTCTGACTTCACCAATAACTGCATGTTGACTGAAAAAAGCTGTTCGTCTAGTTTATTTTTCACTTGAGATGATAATTCTTCATCGTAGATATTTGTTATCTGCTTAGGTGCTGCTGAGTGAAATTCAAGCAAAGGGCCTTGCTTACCTCCGCTGCTGACAAAAACCAGCAGACCCACTGGAAACATTAGCATCTGTAGTATTGCTTTAAGTAAATTAAATATAGGATGATGTAAAACTGTACTTTTGGATAGTGACTCATGTAGGTCAAGATTTTTAGCAATGCCAGATTTAATTTCTTGAGATAATTTAGCAATAGATCTGTCTGCAGGTTGAACAATGAGTTGAAATACCATGAGTTCGTCTGCACCTAACTTTGTCATACTGCCTGTGATGTATGCCATGGGATCAAATTTTTCTAGGGAGTACTGACTCTTAAGGGGAATCGCATAGTGCCGTGCTTGCACAAACTGAATAATGCTTGAATGTTTACCTAGATTGTGAAGGTACTCATCAATAACTTTAATTTTTACTCCAGGTAGATAGGAGTACAAGCTTTTTTTAATCACTGAATAATCATCCTCGGGTACTTGGATTAAGTAACGAATACCTTGTTCTTTAGTAGCAGCAATCTCAAGTGAATAGGATGAATGCAGATCAAAGAACCTGTGTATGAGGGATCTCTGCCGTCCCAAGCTATGAATAAGTTTGAAAAGCTGCTGAGTGGAGTATGAACTCTGTTCAGTTTCTCTTAATGGTGTAACCTCAATCAGAACTTTCTTTTCTAATTGAAGCTGTATCCAAAAAACAATTTTTAGAACTTGGAATAATACGACAGATACTCCCAAAATAATCAAAAATGTATTAACCAAAGACGTGATTTCAGGAAAAAATTGACTTATTTGAGCTTTATAGGCAATAAAAGAGCTAGGAACTGTAAAATTTCCTATGCTATTACCTATGGGCATTTGCTCCCTTTATTTGGCAGGCACAGCAAGCTATTTCTTGAGCTGAATTGTATACCAGATCTTTTAGATGTCAAAGTCTGGAAACTATCTATATTTAGATAATTGACATTATATTTATCTCGAGTATATTATCTATATATAGATAATTATTACTACTTAAAATCATGACAAATGAACAAGAAAAAGTAGCTCAAAATCAAACTAAAGAACCTCAAGAAAATGATCTGATGCATCTATCAGTTGAAGAGAAATTACAGATATTTGCCAACCTCATAGTAGATAGATTACTGGAAGAACAAAGCAATTTACAAGCTAGTGATTATAAAGTGAGGTGAGTATGCAAGGATATGTTCAAGAAAATGCTGTTGCCGCAATCAGAGTTTCATCAATCAAGCAGGGACTGCAAGGTGACTCTCCAGAAGATCAGAAACAACAGATTGAACGCTTTGCTGCCAATCACAACATAAAAATTAAAAAGTTTTTCATTTTCATTGAGTCCGCTTCTAAAGAGGAACAACCCGTACAGGAAGCAATTGACTACTGTACAAATAAACAAAACAACATTCAACTCTGCATAATTAAATCTATTGACCGTTTTACTCGGGGTGGATCTTATTTGTATGATCACCTTAAGATGCAGCTTGAGCATTCATCTGTGCAGCTCATTGATATTTACGGCATTATTGGTAAACAGCAAGTGAATACTCTTGATCACTTAAATGTTGAGTACAAGTGGAGTATTTATAGCCCAACAAAGAAAGCAGAAATACTTGAGGCGGAGCGAGCTAAAGATGAGATGCGAGATATTATGACTCGTATGATTGGTGCAGAAATAAGATATGTACGTATGGGCTACCGAGTACGGCAGCCTCCTTTTGGTTATCAAAACACGAAGATTGAAACTAACCATGGCAAGCGTGTCATTCTAGTACCTATCCCCGAAGAAGCTGCTTTGGTCAGAAAAATGTTTGATCTTCGTATTCAAGGCACATTAAATGACACAGAAATCGTTGATGAATTGAATAAACTTGGTTTTAGAACTAGAACCACCTACAAACGACATCCGAAAGATAAAACCAAAGTAATTGGAAAACGTGGAGGTGTACCGCTTTCAGTCAAGCAGTTTTGGAGATACTTAGCAAATCCTATCTTTGCAGGCATCAGTACTGAAAAGTGGACACAAGGAAAACCCGTTAAAGGAAACTTCGATGGTATTGTTTCTGTTGATACGTTCAATCAAGCCAATAGAGGCAAAATAACTATCTATGACAGTGGTGGCGAAATTAAGATTTATAAAGACAGACCACCAGAGTATTTACTCAACAAGAAGCTCATAAATCCTGAATTTCCTTATAAAAAGCATGTATTGTGTCCTCATTGTAAAAAGCCGTTATACGGTAGTGCTTCCAAAGGAAAGTTGGGTAAATACTATCCAGCGTATCACTGTCATCATAGAGGTCATTACTTCCGAGTTCCTGCTAAAGAGTTTGAGCAGACAATTGAGAGTTTTATTAAGGGATTAAATGTCACTCCACAGTATGTAGAGAAGTTAAAAAAATATGTTTTAGACATGTGGAACAAACGACAGTCTAGTACTAAGAAAGACTCTGAAACCATTGAAGCAAAAATCTCAGAGTTGAGAGCATCAGCTAAAGCTTGTGTAGAGAAGATCCGATTTTTAAGCTCTCAGGTGGCTATACGATACATGGAAGAAGATATTTTAGCTATTGAAAAAGAGATCCTTGAGCTAGAAAAATCAAAGCATCAGAAACAAGTTCAGGAAACTAATATGGAGCTTGTTATGGAGAATGTTGGATACTTTTTGGAACACCTGGAAGAACTGATACTAAACTCTAAAAAACCTCTGAAACAGGCTGAATACTTCAGTTTACTCTTTGACTCTGTGCCAACGTACGAAGATTTGAGTTTTGGAACACCTAAATTAGCCCCATTTTTAGGCATAAAAAAGGAGTTGGAGACTATCCAACTCCCAAAGGGTGACCCCACGGAGAGTCGAACTCCGCTTTACAGGATGAGAACCTGTCGTCCTAGCCGATAGACGATGGGGCCGAGCAACTATGAGTCCTAAAACTCAAAAGCATATTATACCTACTCACTTGCCACTTAACCAGAGGCGTTCGGGTAGTGTATACTTTATCTTGCTATTTGCCCGAAAGCAGCTTTATGACAATCTTTCAAAAATTTGGTCACTTCCTACTACGTAGCGCTAAGTTTTTCATATATGGATCTGCAGCAGTGGCGGGGATGATGTTTACCATCATTTTTGGGACGATTGCACTCGTGGCAATCAGTGCCGCAGTTGGTGCAACAAGTTCCTCTGAAGCAGAAACACACGCCTTCTCCGAAGAAAAAACTGTCTATGGTGAAGAAAATGCCAAAAAAACCTTCCTTGCGGTCGATGTGAATGGGGTAATTATGGGAGAGCAGCTTGATGCTGATGGCTGGAGTGCCCTCCTGACTGAAGGTATCACTTTCGGTTACAAGATCAAGGAGCAGCTGATGAAAGCTGCTAAAAATAACGATATAGATGGGGTCATTCTGGTAGTCAATTCTCCTGGTGGTACGATCTTTGGCAGTCAAGCCATTGCTGATGGCGTGGCATTCTATAAAGAAAACACAGATAAGCCAGTAATTACCTATATCTCTGGTATGGCTGCCTCAGGTGGCTATTGGTCAGCAGTGGCTGGTGATTTGATCGTGGCAGACCATGGAACAGCCATTGGAAGTATCGGTGTGATCTATGGCCCATTTAAGTACTACGATCGTGTTGTCTCTGAAGATGGGGGTGCATTTGTCGGTGGTGTTGTGACACAAGGTGGCGTACAAACTACCTACATCACTGCTGGTCGCTCTAAAGATATTGGCAATCCCTATCGTCAGTTGACTCAAGAAGAAATTGAGAAGTTGCAGAGCAACGTCAATGATTCATACGATGATTTTGTCAAACACATTGCTACTCGCCGTGGGATCGGAGAAGAATTTGTCCGCAGTACCCTCGGGGCAATGATCTATGGCGAAAAACAAGCCTTAGAAAATAAGATGATTGATATGATTGGTTCGAAAGAAGCCGCCTATAGAATCTTAGCTGATCGAGCAGGGGTGCGTGACGACAACTTTCGCATCATCCGCCAAGGTAGTGCTACTGATTTTTGGGAAACAGTCTTAGGGGCACTTTCCCAAAAGAAAACTCCTGTTGTACAGGAGATGACCCCCAAACTTTGTGGCCTGAGTGCCAATGTGCTTGCCTATCACGGTGATGTTGCTCGACTGTGTGAGTAATTGTAGAGCTCACTCATAGCAGCTCCTCTCTTGCTGGTTGGACATTTTCCCTGCATAATGAGCATGCATATGCACCTCATCGAGACGATCGCTCATTTATTTCATCCGCGTCGTTCCAATAATCATCGGGCACGTTTGCTGCACCCAGAGAGTATTTTTTCCCTTGTTCTGATCATGGTTGGGTTTGGTTTGGCAATCAATAACTTGAGTCTCGTCTCAAAAGACCTCGGTGCGATTCTTGGGTATGCCTCTGATATTACGATCTCACAAGTAATTGCCCAAACAAATGCTGAAAGAAGTAGAGGGGGACTGGGAAGTGTGACACTCAATGAGACACTCAGTAGTGCAGCGCGTGCTAAAGCTGCAGATATGTTTGAGAAACAGTACTGGGCGCATGTTTCTACAACTGGTAAGCAACCCTGGGACTTTATGCGGGATGCAGGATACAACTTTGGTGCTGCTGGTGAAAACCTAGCGCGGGATTTTTCAACTACCCCTGAAATGATCTCTGCATGGATGGGTTCACCCTCACATAGAGCAAATATTATGAATGGCAACTACACTGAGATAGGGGTGGCAGTCGTCAACGGCAATCTGCAAGGCATTGATACAACATTGGTCGTACAGATGTTTGGCCGTCCTTCAGGCACAACTGCAGCAGTTACTACAGAAGCCTCACAAGTTGTGGTGAACAAAGCTGCGCAAACAACTAATCGAAAATCTGAAACTGCTACGATCCAGCCTGGCACGCCACCTCCATCACCGATCCTCAATCCCACGCTGACCCTTGAACCAACCCCAACCCCTATTGTTTTTGGTGAGACACCAGTAGTACCGCAAGAGACCCAGAACGTCTTGGCTGATATCAGTGTGCCGATTGGAACGGTTCGCCCTGAACAGATCTCTCCGTTAGATATTATGAAGCCAGTCTTCTTAAGTATCGTCCTGCTCATCATCTTCACACTTGCGTATGATGCACATATGTTTGAACGCAAAAACACATTCCGCGTTGTTGGTAAAAACGTCGCACACATTCTTTATCTTGCTGCTATAGCGACCATTATAGTAATCTTTAAATCAGGAGTAATACAATAATGTACATTCTACGAGAGCTAGCAGCTCACAAATGGGCGTATATACTCTTGCTGCTTGTACTACTAGCGCATGGGGCAGGTTATTTTTACTGGGCAGATACACGCATCCAGCAGCAAGCAATAATCGTCAGCTTGACTATAAGTTATCTTGTCTGGGGTGTGGTAGCGCATGTTAAGAGTGCTGAGATTACTAAGTTTGTCGTCTTGGAGTATCTGGGGATTGCTACACTAGGAGGCCTGTTGCTCCTCTTGCTGACCTTTTGAGGTGGAAGTGGTAGACTAGCATCTGTGGCTCAAGCAGAGCGCATCTGTCTGTAGCGTATAGGTAAAAAAGAAGGAGCAGTATGAAAGGCATAATTTTAGCTGGTGGATCAGGGACTCGTCTGCGCCCACTTACTAAAGTGACCAGTAAGCAGCTGCTCCCAATTTATAATAAGCCGATGATCTATTTTCCTATAGAAACATTGCGCACTGCTGGAATTACTGATATTTTGATAATTGTTGCTCCAGATCATGCGGGAGATTTTTTGAAGTTATTGGGCAGTGGCTCTGAGTTTGGTTGCAAGTTTACCTACGAAATTCAAGATAAACCAGAGGGTTTGGCACAAGCGTTTCGGATCGGTGCCAACTTTATTGGCAGTGACAATGTTACCCTAATACTGGGTGACAACATTTATGAAGACGATTTTTCACAAGACATTGCCAACTTCAAATCTGGAGGACGCGTTTTTGCAAAAGAAGTGAAAGATCCTGAGCGCTTTGGAGTTGTGGAGTTTGATGCGAATCAACAGGCAATTTCCATTGAAGAAAAACCAGCTGTACCAAAATCAAGCTATGCAGTGACTGGTCTCTACATCTACGACAACAGCGTTGTCGAGAAAGCTCGCAATCTCCAACCATCTGCTCGAGGTGAACTCGAGATTACTGATCTTAACAACTTATTCCTCAAAGAGGGAACTTTAGACGTAGCTTTTGTGCAAGGTAAATGGCTTGATACAGGTACGTTTGAGTCACTCTACGAAGCTATCAACTTTGTGCGAGATAGAGAGCTAACAAAAGGAATCTAATGCGCCGCTTTGGCTCCCGAGCCCTTATTTTTGCCGTTTGTATTGTGCTGCTCCAGCAGGTTGTGACCAAAGGCCGTGGTCCTACAGACTTAGCGGGGTTGATCTCTCCTGCACGAGCTCAGGAAAGTACAGAGGTGTCAGCAAGCGATGCCGCTACTACACAACCGAGTGAAGAAGCTACTCCGCTTCCAATTGATACTATTTTTATCAAGCCACAACAGTCTGAAGAAATACAAAAATTACTTAAGCTATATCAGGATCAAGTAGAAAAATACTCAGTTTCTGAACGTGAGTATCGCACCGCAAAAGCACAATTTTTTAAGCTTGAAACGCTCCAATCGCTTGAAGAGGCAATTACTAAAACACGCCAGGTAATGCTTGATCGAGACGATGTACTTATTACTTATGCAGAGCTTGTACGCGCACATCTACAAGACACAGATGGTGTAGAGATATCGCTGAAAACTGCAGCTGATAGTGATCTGGAAGCGCTGATTATTGCTTTAAAAGAGCATCGAGAAAAGGTGGCTGCGACTAAGGATCGTGAGGAAATGAAGCGAAGAGCCCAAGAGTTTGCACTCATTACAAAAGCGATCAATGAGCGTTTGTCTGTTGCAATCTCCCTTATTTCTTTAGGTGACTTGCAGACAATCTATGATCGAAATAAGCTCATTTATACAGAAATTAAACAACTACATACTACCACACCCACATCCGCACTGCGCCAAGAAGAACGCGAACGTGCCTACCGCGAGGTTGACCAAGCAGTTGAGAAAGTACGTCTAGATCTGGAAGTGGCACGTATCTCTTTGCAAACAAAAGAAGGTAAAGCGCGGGGTACCAACTCAGAATCTATAACAAAGTTTAAAAGTATTTCTGCAGGTCACAACAGAGTACTGGATTATTTGAAAGAGTTATTACTGGAGTTAACCTAGTATGCTAGAGCTTTCGAAACAATTTTCTCAGTTTGATCAAACACAGTTCTCACTAGAAGAGCCGATGTATGAGAACATGGCAAGCCTACCCCCCGAGCCACCCAAAGAAGAAAAACCCAAGATTCCATGGCACAAGCAAAGAAAATTTATTGTTGGAGCTATTATTGGTACCATTGTGCTTGTTGTACTGATTTTGGTGCTAATTAATACTATTATTGCCAATAGTCGTCGCCTAACTCCTGAAGAAATTCAACCACTACCTACCGCATCTCCAGGATTTTCACATCCTATTGAACAAAAAATTGAGTTCGTTCGCACTGAACTGGATACCTTTGAAGAAGATCAATCAACACTCGTCAATCCTGCTGTTGATTACACCATTAGCATCGATCCTATTAAAGAATAGCTACTCACGCTGCAAACTTTGCCACCGTCTAAACCCTGGGTAAAACGTAATTGCCAAGAAGTAGACCCAGAGTGTCAATGAAAAGAATGAGAACGTATTGTTTGGGTAGACTAGCCCAGCTACAAAATCAATAATTTCAGCTGGAATACAAAAAAAGAGAGTATATTTGCATGCTGTGCCATATGTCCAAACACTGCCCAAGATATACTTAAAAATATAAAAAAGTGTAGCTTCGATTACCGCAGTGATCAGTCGCTGAGTAATCAAAAAGATATAGATTACCAGGGGAGCAGCTAAGAATATGATAGTCAAAAACGATTGTTTAATCTGCTGCCATTGTGTTGCCACGTAGGTAACACTCTCTTGAGTAATTGCAACAGGTTGTGTAAATAATGCTGCTAGCGAAACAGTTTCTTGTGTTTGCTCGGAAGTTTGGATGTAAAGTTGTTTCTGTCCAATTGTTAGCAGACTCTGTGGATCTGCAGTAAGCTCTTCACTACTGGTATCAATTTTTGCCAGGTACTGTGTCTGTGGCGTATAGCGAGTATCGGTGGGCCAGTTGGTAGGGTAGGGAATAGTAACGGTGGGTTGTGAGGTGCGTAACGTACTGCCATCCCAAGTAATACTAAGTTCACTGGGATACTTTTTGACTACCTCTTGTAAGGTCACTTCAGCTTGCTGCACGAGTAGTGGAAGTGTCGTAAAGAAAAAGGTTAGGCTACGAATCAAGGCAAATAGTGCAAGAAAGGTTAGGTACAGTGCGATTGTTTTTGAAAAAGGAATGCTTGCTACCTGTTGGTAAAATGAAAAAGATGCAACTGCCTCAAAAATTCTACTAAAAAAAGTTTTCATACAATCATTTCGGGATTACGCTACTACAGGCGTAGTATACCTCACACTAGGCTTCTCTTCCAAACTTTGCTACAATCAGCTGGTATAAAGGAGACTATGTCATTTGATTTTTCAGAATTTACTACAAAATCTCAAAAAGCACTGGATCATATTAAACAAGAAGTGGGTATGCTGCGCACAGGCAGAGCTTCTGTAGATATGCTCGATAGTGTAACGGTCGAAGCCTATGGAAGTAGGATGCGTCTGAATGAAGTTGCCTCACTTTCAGCCCCAGATCCTACCCTACTAGTAATTAGTCCTTGGGATAAGGGATTATTGGAAGCAATTGAGCGCGGGATCTCCGTTTCAGGATTGGATCTCAATGCAGTTGTTGATGGTCAAATCGTCCGTATAGCGGTTGCTCCTCTGACAGAAGAGCGTCGCAAGGAAATGGTTAAACTCTTACTGAGACGACTTGAAGAAGGTCGGGTGTTGCTCCGTGGCATTCGCAGTGAAACAAAAAAAGAGATTGAAGATCAAAAAGGGCAGAGCGGTATTAGTGAAGATGCAGTTGCTGCAGATTTAGATGAACTAGAAAAAAATCATAAGCAGTTTATGGACATGATTGAGCAAATTGGAAAAGTAAAAGAGAAAGAGTTATTGACCATCTAATTACCCTATGTCTGCCATACTTTTTATCCTCATTTTATCTTTTTTAGTGATTATTCATGAGCTTGGTCACTTATTTGCAGCTTTTTGGGCGAAAATTAAGGTTGAAGAGTTTGGCTTGGGGTATCCACCGCTGGCAAAGAAGGTATTTACTTGGAAAAATGTGCCCTTTACTATCAATTGGATTCCTTTTGGTGGTTTTGTACGCATGTCAGGTGAAGAAGCTCCTGAAAACGAAGCAGGATCAAAGAAGGGAATGTTTTACGCTGCACCAATTGCACAACGACTGGTGGTTATTTTAGCTGGCGCAAGTGTCAACTTTATCTTTGGCGTGCTTGCCTTTACTATTATTTATTCATTTATGGGTATCCCAACACTCCTTTCTGGAGCGCGTATTGGGTATGTGCTTCCCGACTCACCTGCAGCCGAGAGTGGTATCCCTACTAATGTAAATATTCTTAAAATAGTTGGCACAGAAGGTGAAGTAGCAGTTTCATCTTCGCAGGATGTTATTGCGTTTGTAGAAAAACATCGCGGTCAAACCGTAACGGTTTTTACTACAGGAGCCTGTACCAATGAAACTTGTCAAGAAAACCTTCAGGAGTTTACAACCTATCTGCGTACCGTGGCTGAAACTCCAGCAGGTGAAGGCGCACTGGGGATTGCTTTTCAGAGTCATATCTTGCAGTTTTACCCCTGGTGGCAGATGCCATTCAGAGGAGCAGCTTTTGGTATGAGCGAAGCACTCAATTTGGGGAGTACGATTCTTAGTGCACTACGTAGCCTAGGAGCCAATTTATTTACCCAAGGCACTCTTCCCAGTGAGCTGGCAGGGCCAGTAGGTATTGTGCACCAAGCACATACTGTTGGGTTAATTGGTCTAGGTATTCCCGCTATTGTTGCTTTTGCAGGTCAGCTTTCAATCAACTTAGCAATTATGAACATCTTGCCTATTCCTCCACTTGATGGGGGAAAAGCAGTATTTACTATTTTGGAAGCGGTGATTTCGCGAAAACGATTGCATCGCTTTGAATACTTGATAAACTATGTGGGATATATATTCTTACTAGGATTGATCATTGTAGTAACAATTAGAGATGTTGGACGGTGGGTCTTCCCCTAGTAGCTGGTATGGCAAAAAAACGAACAAAAGAGCAGAAAGTAAAAGCTCAAGAGGAGCGGGTGGCGGTATCTCAAAAAAGTGATTCTTCCAATACAAATGTTACTGGAGGTGCTTCGTATACCTTTACAGCCCAAGCATCCAGTGCAAGAACTGCCCCAATACTAGCAAACTCTACAAGTTCATATGTACTGCATGATCTTCGTAAAACAGCCATAACTGCAGGTATGTTGTTTATGGTTTTAGTTGGCATTTATATATTTCTGGGTTACAATTAAACAGGTTCATATCGACCACAAAAGGGAAATTTATGACGAAAAAGATGTTAGTAGTAGCACTTATTTTGTATCTGCTTTCAGCAGCTGGTACCTTTACCTATTTTTATGCTCAAAGCGCTTCTACTGCATCTCTACCTACACCTACTGATAGCCAAGGAAATGAAGAAGAAGGGCAAACAGCACTTGGTGCACTGATTGATATTAAAGCAGATGAACCACGTGACCAGGTCTGTCCACTAAATGGCAAAATGTTTACAGCTGCAGAGAAAGATGCCTGGGAAAAACGCCGTCCACTTGCTGTCATGATCGAGAACTCCCCAGATGCTCGTCCACAATCTGGTCTGTACCATGCTGATGTTGTCTTTGAAGCAATTGCAGAAGGTGGCGTAACACGTTTTATGGCAATCTACTACTGTGCTGCTCAAGCTCAAGATGTACTGCTTGCTCCAATTCGTTCAGCTCGAACGTACTATATAGATTGGGCATCGGGCTTTAATCGCCCTATGTATGTGCACGTTGGTGGTGCTAACACTCCTGGACCAGCAGATGCGCTTGGTCAAATTGGAGACTATGGTTGGCAGCTGCAAAATGATATTAATGGACTCTTTACTGTTGCCTATCCATACTTTGTTCGCAATGAAAACCGCTTGGGCAAGGCAGTTGACACTGAGCATACTGTTGAGACGTCGACTGAGTACCTGTGGGAAATTGCCTCTAAACGCAAGTGGACTAATATGTCCCCAGAGCGTAAAGTGGGTAAAACAGTAGTTGCTGCAACTGACTGGAAAGATGGCTATAAACCATGGACTTTTGAAAGAGAAAAGGCAAAACCAGGAACTGTTTCGAGTATCTCATATGAATTCTGGTCTGGTTATGCTCAGTACGGCGTGCAATGGACCTATGATGCTGCAACTGGTATGTACGCCCGCAATATGGCAGGTGAAGCACATATCGATCACAATAATCAAAAGCAAATCATGGCTGCCAATGTAGTTGTTTTACTAACTACAGAAAAAGGGCCTATTGATGAAAAGAAACATATGTTATATACCACTACAGGTACTGGTGACGCACTTGTATTCATGAACAGCAACATGATCAAAGGAAGATGGAGTAAAAAAGACCGTGAAAGTGAACTGCGCTTTACTGATGCCAAAGGAAATGATCTAGCTTTAGCTCGTGGTTTGACATGGATTAGTGTAATGAGTAAGGCCAACGCTGCTGATATTAAGTATTAAACAATTGTTAAAAAAGAATCTGTATGAATAGTCTACAAGACATAATTGTTTCTGGTGCACGCGTGAAAATGCTTGAGTTGTTTTTTTCAAACACTGAAGAAATGTTTTATGTCCGTGAAATAACGCGCCGGACTAAAGAAGAGATAAATGCTGTTCGCCGAGAACTTGAAAGATTACTTGGGGTAGGGCTACTAAAAAGCGAGGAGCGAGGTAACCGCCTCTATTATTCACTTAATCCTCGGTACGTCTTTTTTCAAGAACTACAGCAGATAGTAGTCAAAAATACTGGTCTTGGTCTTAAGATCAGAAAACTACGACGTAAGTTGGGTACTGTAGCTTTTGTTATGTTCTCAGGTAGATTTGTTCGTAAAAAACCTGTTGTACAGGGAGAGGTGGATTTGCTAGTAATTGGGGATGTAGTACTGGCAGAGCTCGATGCGCTGATCAAAGAAGAAGAAAAAGTGCTCGGTCGAGAGATCAACTATGCCGTTTTTTCAGAAGAAGAGTTTACTTTTAGAAAGCAGCGACGCGATCCTTTTATTATGGACGTCTTATTTGGTACGAGGATAATGGTACTAGGTGATGAGGATTCGTTTGTGGAGAGAAAGCAACCGATGCTCTAATCTGCCCAAAATAGAATATCTTTATGCGTAAACCATGGCGTACCTACCTCTTTATTATTGTTTTGACCATCATAGCAGGCGTAATTGCCCTACCTGTCAAACAAGAGATCACAATTCCCTATAGTAATCGAAGTATCACCCTGCAATCTCCACAATTTACCATTCCTACCCGCGAAGGTCCTAAAACTATAGCTTTTTTCCTCAAGCAAGGTCTCGATATTCAGGGAGGTATGCAGATCATTCTCGAAGCAGATATGAGTAGTGTGCCGATCCTTGAGCGAACAGACGCCCTTGAATCAGCCCGCGAGGTAATCCTGCGACGCGTGGATCTATTTGGAATCTCAGAGCCAACGGTACGTACTGCAGTTAGTGGTGAAAGTTACCGCTTAGTAATTGAGCTTCCTGGTGTGACAAATCCTGATGAGGCATTGCAATTGGTTGGGCAAACAGCAAAGCTTGAGTTTATGCTCCTCAAAGAAACAACGACACAAGATGCATCGGGTAGTGCTACGCCATCACAAGAAATCATGGCTACTGATCTAGATGGCAGTAAATTGAAAAAAGCAGCATTGCAGTTTGACTCACAAACAGGGGAGCCTGTGGTAGGAATTGAGTTCACAGATGAAGGTGCTGCTAGTTTTGGAAAGATTACTGAAGAAAATGTTGGTTCGGTTCTAGCGATTATTTTAGATGGTAGTTTGTTGATGATGCCTTCTATTAATGAACCTATTTATGGTGGTGCAGCCATTATTTCAGGTGGCTTTACTGTAGAAAGTGCCCGACAACTAGCAGTACAGCTCAACGCAGGTGCACTTCCAGTACCTATCACGGTAATTGGTCAGAGTACTGTGGGAGCAAGTCTTGGAGCTGATTCCGTGCAAAAAAGTATTATGGCAGGTTTAATTGGCTTAGCTACAGTTATCACCTTTATGATCGTGATTTATGGATATTCAGGTGTGCTCGCTAGTGTCGCCTTAACAATTTACGCGCTCCTCACTCTAGCCTTGTATAAAATAATTGGTGTAACAATCACGGTACCAGGTATTGCTGGTTTGATTATCTCAATTGGCATGGCTGTTGATGCCAATATTCTGATTTTTGAGCGGATGAAGGAAGAACTGAGAGCAGGTAAACCATTTGAGCGAGCAATGGAGCTTGGATTTGGAAGAGCTTGGGATAGTATTAAAGACGCTAACATCACAACAATCATCACGGCTTTTGTTTTGATTAATCCACTTAACTTTTCCTTCTTAAATTCTAGTGGATTAGTGAGAGGGTTTGGTATTACTCTCCTAATTGGTGTGTTACTAGGGCTCTTTACAGGTATTGTGGTCACCCGTACGCTTGTGCGGATGTTTTTGCATAAGAGTACGGAGTTAGAAGGTAAAAGAATATGAACTTTATAAAATACTACTGGCTGTATTTTTTGCTATCTGCACTAGTAATTGTGCCTGGTATGCTTTCTTTGATTTTTAATGGAGTAAAACCTTCAATTGATTTTACGGGCGGCTCAGAACTTGAGCTACAGTTCGCTCAAGAAGTAAATGTCGCAAAAGTAGAAACAATTGCTCGTGAGCAGTTTGCCACAGCTACGGTGCAATCACCAGATCAAGTACGAGTACTTGTGAGAACTGAAACACTTGAAAACGAAAAGAAGAATACCTTTGTTGCAGCACTAACCACGGAGTTTGGGGCAGTGGAGGTGCTACGATTTGAAACAATTGGACCAAGTCTGAGTGCTGAGTTGTTACGAAAGACATTTGTTGCAGTTGGGATTGTGGCAGTTGTGATTACCCTCTATATTGCTCGGCAGTTTAAAGAATGGAAGTATGGAATTTGTGCGGTTCTAGCTATGTTACATGACAGTTTAGTATTAATTGGAATATTTAGTTTATTGGGATACTTCTTACAAGTCGAAGTTGATGTTTTGTTTGTGACAGCCGTTTTAACAACGCTTTCTTTTTCTGTCCACGATACTATTGTGGTCTACCATCGTATCCGTGAGCTCCAACACAAACATCGCAGCACCAGTATCGAAGAGTTATTAAACTCAGCAGTGACCGCCACTGTTACCCGTTCACTCAATAACTCTCTAACAATTATCTTGATGCTCACGGCACTAGCACTTCTGGGAGGTGAGAGTATTAGATGGTTTGCAGTAGCGCTCCTGATTGGTGCTGTGACAGGTACGTATTCCTCTACTTGTACGGCAGTTCCGCTCCTGTATGTCTGGGAAAAGTGGCGTAGCAAAAAACCTCACACAAATTAGGAGCTGCTAAAGTATACACAAAAGTATACCTCAGCCCTCTGAACCAGGCTGTCTTTGTAGTTCTTGTTGCGCAATTTTAAGCAATTTTTCTTTGGTATTATGTGTTGCATCTTCCATTACTTGTTCAAATAAGTTATGGAGTAGTTTGCCGATCCGTGGCCCAGGTTGTAAATGAAATGTTTCCATCAGGTCTGTTCCCGAAATCGCCAGATCCGTGACGTCTAAAGGTTGGTTGAGTTGTTCGATCATGCGCTGCTTCATTTCTTCTAAACGCCAACTTGTCTTTCGCGCACCACTGCCCAGGCGATCACCTTCTCGAAGATCGAGAATATCATCAATATTTTCAAGTCCAACATTGCGCATAAATCGTCGTATTGCGGCATCAGTGTGGTTGGGTTGGTAGTAAAACATATGAAAACGCACCAAGGTAAAGATTCGATCAACCTCTGCATTTGAGAGTCTGAGTCGACGTGCAATTTTTTTGGCTAGCCGTGAACCAAGTATCTCATGGTTGTAAAAAGTAGGTTGCCCGTTGAGCAGTGCAAATGTTTCTGGTTTGGAGATATCATGGAGGAGTGTTGCAAGCCTGACAATTGGGTCACTAGATGGACAAGCGGCCAATGCATCCAAAGAATGTGTCCAAACATCAGTGGTGTGATGTCCACCTTGCTTGACACCTTTGGCATCTAGTAATTCAGGAATAATGTAGGGTAATAGTCCAGTCTCGTCGAGGAGCTCAACAGCTTCTTTAGGAAAGTCACTGGTTAACATTTTTAAGAATTCATCTCGGATTCGCTCATAACTAATGTGTGCTAGGAGCTCATGATGGGTTACTAGTGCCTGATAGGTGGCAGGATCAATCTGCATATTGAGTTGGACTGAAAAGCGAATAGCACGCAGCATCCGTAAGGCATCTTCTGCAAACCGCTCATGGGGATTGCGAACAGTTGTAATCAAGTGTTTTTCCAGATGGCTCTGACCATTGTGCGGATCATGAATTGTGTACTGGTCAGGCAAAATCTCAATAGTGGTGTTGGTTGGGTTCTGTCTAAAGAGTGTTTCTAAAAATGTTTGTGAAATTTCAAGCGCCATTGCATTAATTGTAAAGTCGCGACGGTCGAGATCTTCTTTGAGTGATGTCCCCCAGCTAACTGTTTCTGGACGGCGGTGATCAGTATAGCTGCCATCAGAGCGAAAGGTAGTGATCTCATAGGGAATCGTAACTGCTGTGGTGGCTGTCGCAGTGGAGTCTGGTGCTGTTCGTTCTGACTGCAATGATACGTGTATTTTACGAGCTGCAGCGAGATCAATGATTCTATTGGTCGTGGGCTGAGTTTGTTGTTCTGTTGTGGCTGGGTTCTGTAATCCAAGTTGGGCGCGCAGATGTTCGGGAGTAATACTGACAGTCCCAAATTTATTTTCGTAAAAACCTTCAGTAAAGAGTGCTAGAACTTGTTGTGGAGTTGCATCGGTGGTAAAGTCATAATCTTTACTCTGTTCTTGTGTGCCATGGAGGGCGGTGCGAAGAATATCGCGTACTGCACCACCAACAATATATGCTTGATACCTTGCTTGTTGCAGCGTATGCAAAATGGCCAATGCTTCAAGTGGAATATACATTTTCATCTCTAGTATATAGTATCAGTTCAGCTGATCTGGACAAGTGAGAAGTGAGCAAAAGCAGTGGTACGGCTGATTTTTAGTGAAATTTCGGTTGCTAAAGTTTGCTGACAGCGCTATAGTGGGGCACTATGCAGTGGCTGCTTGAATCCCAAGATATTCCCAAAAACCAAGAAGAACTAAAAAAAATTCTTCTTTCCAACAGAAAAATCTCAGACAGTACCAATTTTTTTAATCCCACGCCACCTTCTGAACTTTCCCTTGAAGAACTAGGATTTGATGCTGCACGGTCTGCTCAAGCGGTGGCTGTGATTTTACAGGCAGTGGCCGACAAAAAAGATATTGTGATTTTTGGCGATTATGATGCAGATGGCATCTGTGCCACAGCGGTGCTTTGGGAAGGTCTGCAGAGTTTGGGTTGTGTGGCACGGCCATTTATTCCGCACCGAGAAAAACATGGGTATGGTGTAACAAAGAAAGCTGTAGAGGAGATTAGTGCAGCAAAGCGACCAGATCTGATTATTACTGTGGATAACGGAATTGTGGCACATGCAGCGGCTGCGTTTGCAAGGACGGCTGGTATTCCACTGGTTATTTCTGATCACCATCAAGCTGAAACAAATCCAGCTGGAGAACTGCTGTATCCGGAAGCAGCTGGCATTTTTCATACGACACTGCTGTGTGGGACTACAGTGGCCTGGATGCTGGCACGTGAGTTGGGTGCTCCCAATATGCAGGAGAGCTTAGATCTGTGTGGGCTTGCTACCATCAGTGATCAAGTACCATTGGTGGGAGCAAATCGTGTCTTTGCCAAGTATGGTGTGGAAGCGCTGCGCCGTACTACACGCGTTGGACTACAAGCACTCTATACTGAGGCTGGGGTTCGACAGGCAGAGCTGGACAGTTACTCTGTGGGTTTTACTGTTGCTCCTCGCATCAATGCAATGGGGCGACTTTCTCACGGCATGGATGCACTCCGCCTACTTTGTACCAAAAGCAACGAACGTGCTGCTCAACTGGCAAGTATCCTTGGACAGACTAATATTCAACGCCAAGATATTACTCTCGATCAATTTAACGCAGCCGTTGCGCAAGTTTCAATCCAAGTAGAAGAATCGATTGTGGTAGCCCACAGCCCCGAGTTTCACGAGGGAATCATTGGTTTGATTGCAGGGAGACTGGTAGAAAAGTATGCAAAACCTGCCTTGGTGATGAGTGTGGGTGAAAAGGGAATCAAAGGTTCGGCACGCTCAGTCAAGGGTGTTAACATCACTGAGTTACTCCGTAGTGTCCGTGAGCACCTCACTGAAGTGGGTGGACATCCCATGGCTGGCGGATTTAGTGTCACACACGAGAAACTTACAGTTTTTAAAAGCAGTATTTTTGCGGCTGCAAAAAAAACAATTCGCAAAGAACTGCTTATTCCCTCACTTGTGCTCGATTGCCAACTTCCTCTTTCACTGATAAGCGAAGCAGTTTGCTTGATGATCGAAGAGTTTGCTCCCTTTGGGAGTAACAACCAGAAGCCCATCTTTTCGCTGGGGAAAGTACGGATTGTTGGTAAGCAAACAATGGGCAAGGAGAAGCAGCATTTAAAGTTCTTGATTGAGCCAACCGACTTTTCAACAGCACCAATTGAAGGGTTATGGTGGCGCAAAGGTGGGCTGGAGGAGCACTTTAGTGTGGGACAAGTAGTTACGTGTGCTGGTTACCTAGAGTGCAGCAGTTGGAACGGCAAGAAAAAAATGCAGGTGGTAGTGAAAGATGTGCAAAATTAATGGGATTGTTGTGCAAGGATTTCTTCTAACTTTGCAGTAAGCACACGCGATCTGCAGGTAGTGGCAACAGATTCTCCGATCATTTCATGAGCCTGTACCAAGTATTTGAGCACATAACTGACGAGGAGTACAATCCCGTCCCAAGTTTCCTGATCATGAGTGATAGCAGTGTTAATTGGTGCATCAAGACAGCTATCTATTGATTCTTTTACAAGTTGAGGATTGATTGTGTCTGTGGCAAGAAGATAAATTAACTCATCGATGCTTGTTCCAAAGTGCGGGAGTACAATATTGTATTTGCGTAAGAACTCAGTTTCTTTCATAGGTGAGACACTTTCAATTTATTCATACAACCACGTATATGCTGTTCTAGGATCATCACAGTCTCTTCCTATATGATGTAATGCCTGACGTGCAATTAGTACTTGAATATACGTTAATTTGCCTGAATTAATTTCCTCTTCATAAATCTGTTTTTGTCTTTCAGTTGGTATTGGATGATCGAAGATCGTAAGTATTTCTAATACCAATCGCTGCATTTCACGCGAACTAATAGGAGTTTCACCCTTCCTACTTTTTACCCTGATTTGATCACTTTCTTTTGGTCTTGGCATATTTTTTTACACTAACTCGCTTAATGGGATGAAATTAGTTGCTAAGTTTGTAGATCTTGCTTCTTCGCATTCGGATCCATCAAATTTATAGCTCCTACAGCCCTTTGGTTTAGTAGTTTGAATTTCGCAGTCACCGGTATCTGGATTGTTATTTAGACACCTGCCTGCAAATACGGCTACTACTTGAGTGTCACCATACTTCCCTGTGCTTAGGTAGGCATCTAATTTTTGATTGGCAGCATAAAGCAAGCGAGGTACTGATGTCTCAGAAATAGAGCTCCCATAATTAGCTAGGGTATTTTTACGCTTCACATGTGCTAATGTAGCACCTGCCTGGATCCATGCATGAGCAAATTGAGAAAACTCTCGAAGGGTCATAAATATTAATGCATTTTCACAACATGCATGACAGTTATATGTTTCTTTACAAGGATTACTCATAGTTTCTTTCATTGCCGCAAAAAAAACCCTCTTGCTGAGAGAGGGTTGTTGCTTTTTTTTGTTATTCTCTACTTACCTACGCACCAACCCACTCCTTAATCACAAGAAGAGTGACAAAATAACGGGTAGTATTGATTGCGTTGTGTAACATGCCAAATGCATATTATATGCTGTTAGAAAAATTTGTCAAACTTCTGTGTAATCGAATAGCTCTCAGCTGTTTAGAGTGTCAGAGAGAGTATGGGGTGTTTTAGTTCACAATGAGAAGGATGTGCCTTTAACAGGATGTTGCATTTGTATCCTTGGAGAGTATACTATACGCATACATCCTGTGAGCCTTCTGACAAAAGGTGATCTCATACGAGAAGGATACTTGGGGTAGTAACCAAGTCGGGTAAGCCCGTCAACGCTGGAATAAGTATACAGAGGTGGCACCGTTCATAAGAACCCTCGTTTGTTTCCATGTATTTGGAGATGAACGAGGGTTTTTTAGTAGGTTCTCAGCACTAAAAAAGGAGCTATATGTCTGAAAAACAGATGCAACGAACAATGATTCTTGAAACAGCCGCTAAAGTAGGCGAGGTAGTAAAACTACAAGGCTGGGTAGACACCAAGCGTGATCATGGCAAACTCACCTTTATTGATCTGCGTGACCGCGGTGCAAAGGTTCAGTGCGTTGGGTACCAAAAAATGGGAGAACTAACTCCAGAGTCTGTTATTGAGATTATTGGCCTTGTAAAGGCTCGTCCTGAGCGGATGGTCAACAAAGAAATTCCAACAGGAACAGTCGAAGTAGACGTTCAGACGTACACCGTTTTAAACAAGGCTGGTGAGCTGCCAATCCCAGTTTCTACAGACGGCCGTGAAATTAATGAAGAGTCACGACTTCGGTACCGCTATCTTGATTTGCGTCGGGAACGGATGCATAAGATTATTGAACTGCGTTCCAACTATACCCGTGCCCTTCGTGAAGCCTTGCATAAGCAGACCTTTGTGGAAGTAGAGACACCTATCCTTACCCAGACCACTAAAGAAGGAGCACGTGACTTTGTAGTGCCATCTCGTCTCAATCCAGGCAAGTTTTATGCTTTGCCACAAAGCCCACAGCAGTACAAACAATTACTCATGACCGCAGGTGTGGAACGCTACTATCAAATGGCCCGCTGTATCCGAGATGAGGACTTGCGTGCAGATCGTGGCTTTGAGTTTACGCAAGTAGACCTGGAGATGAGTTTTGTCGAGCAAAAAGATGTAATGCAGGCTGTCGAAACTGCTGTAACAGAGGCAGTGAAGGCAGTGGGTGGAACGCTACAAAGTGAGCCATTTCCCGTTTTTACCTATCAGGAAGCGATGGAAAAGTTTGGTGCAGATAAGTTTGACCTGCGCACCGAAGAAGAGAAAAAACAGAATGTTTTAGCATTTGCTTGGGTGGTCAGATGGCCATTTTTCAAAAAGGTGGACAAAGCAGATGCCGCTGAGGTAGAAGATGGTAAGAGTGGTTGGACATTTACGCACAACCCATTTAGTGCTCCACTGCCAGAGCATTTAGAGTGGCACCTAAAGGGTGAAAACATAGATCAAATTATGACTTCACAATATGACTTAGTTTGTAATGGATATGAAGCAGGCGGAGGTAGTGTTCGTGCGCACAGCCCTGAAACGCTGAAAGCGACTTTTAAGATCATGGGCTACACCGATGCAGAAATCGAAGCGGGGGTGGGGCACATGTTGGAAGCCTTTGGTGTTGGCACTCCTCCTCACGGTGGAATTGCCTTAGGACTTGATCGTCATGTAATGCTCTTGGCTGGTGAAACTTCACTTAAAGAAGCAATTGCATTTCCAATGACCTCTTCAGGCAAAACTGCCATTATGAATGGTCCAACAGAGCTGAAAGAGTCTCAATTGAAAGAACTGCACATTGCAGTTAGAGCATAAGAGTGGCATCTTGCCCTCTAGGATGCTTTATCGCTACAATGGACTACTATGCGGCTGGGAATATACCAATGGTTTAGCTTTTTCTGTTTGTGTTTGGTGCTCCTACTGTATGGTAGTTTAAACACGGATGTTTTACATACACTGCTTGCACCACCACCGGTGGCAGTAGCACAGGTAGAGGTAGCCCCAATTCCAATTCGCAAAGACCAGACGGATCAGCCAAGCATCTCCGCAAACGCAGCAATTACTCTTGATCAAAAATCAGGGTCTGTATTGTTTGAAAAAAACGGGTACAAAGTATATGCCCCAGCGTCAACAACCAAGTTAATGACGGCACTGGTAGCTCGTGACAACTTTGATTTAAACCAGATACTAACGGTTCCTACCTTAGCAAGTGTTGGAGGGACAAAGATTGGCTTGAGAGTAGGAGAGCAGTTGACGGTGCGTAGCTTACTCGAAGGCGCTTTAATTCCTTCTGGCAATGATGCTGCTTATACGATTGCAGCCAATCACCCCGAGGGTGAGTCCAGATTTATTGAGTTGATGAATAAAAAGGCACAAGATCTACACTTAACCAACACGTATTTTGAAAATGCCACAGGTTTTGATAGTGAGACGCATCGTACTAGTGCCTTTGATCTAGCATTACTAGCTCGAGAGGTTATGAAAGACCCTGTACTGCGGGCCATTGTTGGCACAAAGCAAGCAGTGGTACTTGATCTATCGGGAAAAATGCAACATCCAGTCCAGAACACTAATCAACTCTTATTTGCAGATCCAACAGTGGTAGGGGTAAAAACAGGCACCACGGAAGATGCGGGGCAAGTGCTCATTACACAGTTTGAAAGAGGTGAGCAGCAGGTCGTAATAGTTGTATTAGGTAGTCTAGACAGGTATGCTGATACTAGTGCCATTCGAGACTGGGTCTGGCAATCCTATACCTGGATCAATCCAGCTTCGCAGCTAGATATGCTTGGTACGACTCAAAACTAAAGTGATATACTAGCTCGTATCTTTGAGCTCATTTGAAAGGATTCATGAAAGTAGCAGTAATTGGTACCGGGTTTGTAGGAGTAGTGACTGCTGGTGTACTGGCTTCATTTGGTAATGAGGTAGTTGGTCTAGATATTGATCAAAAAAAAGTTGAACTTCTCAGAAAAAGTATCGTGCCATTTTTCGAACCAGGACTCACAGAGCTACTTGCAGAGCAACAGCGTACCCAAAACCTTACGTTCACCACAGACTATGCAACAGCAATACGCGGAGCTCAAGTTGTGCTGATCGCGGTGGGAACTCCTTCACAGGAGAGTGGCGAGGTTGACCTCGGCTATGTGTACAGCGCTTGTGATCAGTTGGCACCATATTTAGCCGCCGAGGCAGTCGTAGTTGTTAAGTCCACTGTTCCACCAGGCACCTTGAGTAAGGTAACAGCTCAGATTCAAAAACACACGGCAGAGAAGTTTTATACAGCATCCGTCCCAGAGTTTTTAAAAGAAGGAACAGCAGTGACTGACACACTGCATCCAGACCGAATTGTGATTGGCGTGGTAGAAGATACGGCATTCGCTATACTGCAGAAGCTACATGAACCGTTCCAAGCACCTGTGATCAGAGTTTCACCAGAGTCAGCTCAGATGGGTAAGTATGCAGCAAACTCCTACCTTGCGCTGCGTATTGCATTTATTAATCAAATAGCTGATTTGTGTGAACATAATGGTGCTGATGTGACTGAAGTGATTGCCGTGATGGGACATGACGCACGTATTGGAACTCATTATTGGTATCCTGGCTTAGGATATGGGGGATCTTGTTTCCCCAAAGATGTTAAAGAGCTTGCCCATTACTCAAAAGAAGTCGGCAGTGAAGATAATTTATTGGTCAAGTTGAACCAAGTTAATGAAAAACGTATTCCAATGCTACTCGAAAAATTTAGTAAACAAATAGGCGGCTGGACTGGTAAAAAAGTTGCAGTTTTGGGCTTATCGTTTAAGCCCAATACCGATGATATGCGGGAGGCTCCAAGTACCAAAGTAATCCCTTTGTTGCTTACTGCAGGGGCCACAATTCAAGCCTATGATCCGCAAGCAACAAGTGTGGCAGAAAAATACTTTATGGGGCAAAATGACACTGATCGTTTGCAGTTTGCCAAGAGTGTAGCTGCGGCTGTTGCAGATGTTGATGTTGTATTGGTATTAATTGAATGGAAAGAGATTGTGGAGTTTGACTATGGCAGTGTTAAGTCAAATAAGCCACAATGGCTGATTGATACGCGCAACCAACTAGATCCAGCTGTAGTGGCAAACTGGGGTTATTCGCACATTGGAATTGGGCGTGGTAAGAAAGGTGTAGCCTAATGCCTGAAACTATCTTGATAACTGGAGGAACTGGTTTTGCAGGCTCACACTTGGTTGAACTACTGGTCTCGCAGGGAGTAACAAACATTCATTGTACTCAATTTGGCTCAAAGTCCTCTTCAGAAATTAAAGCATTTTCACAAGTAACCACCCATACAATTGATTTGACAGATAGTGCTTCCACCAATGCGTTACTTGCAGAAATACAACCAACACAAATTTATCATTTAGCATCCTTTGCCTATGTGGGGAAAAGTTTTGAAAAGGCAGCTGCAGTTTTACAAAATAATATTCAGTTGCAAGTGACCTTACTTGATGCAGTTAAGCTCCACGCGCCCACAGCACGGATTCTGGTGGTTGGCTCGGCAGAAGAGTACGGTATGAGTCTTGCTGCAGCAGAAATTCCCATTACTGAAGAACATCCATTCCGTCCCGTTAACCCATATGCAGTTTCAAAAATCACGCAAGATATGCTTGCGTATTCCTACTTCCAATCTTACAACCTACAGATTATTCGAGTCCGACCATTTAATCATATTGGCGAGCGACAAACAGAAGATTTTGCTATATCTTCCTTTGCCAAACAAATCGTAGCAATCGAACGTGGTCAGCAGACACACCTGCAGGTAGGAAATTTATCAGGTGTACGAGACTTTACCGATGTACAGGATATGGTAGCCGCATACCAAATCCTCATGGAGCGAGGTATTGTGGGGGAAGTTTATAACGTAGGCTCTGGAACTGGAGTTTCAATGGAGAAGGTAGTCAGCCTACTTTGCTCGATCGCTACAGTGCCAATCAAAATGGTGACCGATACCACCAGACTGCGTCCACTTGATATTCCAGTGATTATTGCCAATAATAAAAAAATTATGGCGCTAGGATGGCAAGCGAGCATACCACTAGAAATTAGTCTACAAAGAGTAGTAGGATATTGGAGAACGTTATGAAAAAAGCATTTATTACTGGTATCACTGGTCAAGATGGGTCGTACCTTGCTGAGTTGCTTTTGGATAAAGGGTATGAAGTGTATGGTTTAACACGCCGCACCAGTACGCAAAATTTTGCACGTATTGAACATATCATGCATAATGATCGCCTCCACTTAGTCAGTGGGGATCTGATTGACCAGCATTCCCTTACCTACCCAATCCAGGAAATTCAACCTGATGAGGTGTATAACTTAGCAGCTCAGTCTTTTGTCAAAACTAGTTGGGATCAACCAGTTCTGACCGGTGAGTTTACCGCAATTGGTGTGACACGTATTCTTGAGGCACTGCGATTAGCAGCCCCACAGGCACGCTTTTATCAAGCAAGTTCTAGTGAGATGTTCGGCAAGGTACAGGAAGTACCACAGAAAGAAACCACGCCATTTTGGCCACGCTCCCCGTATGGTGTAGCAAAGACCTATGGACACTGGATCACTGTTAACTATCGTGAATCTTTCAACATGTACGCTGTCTCGGGTATTTTATTTAATCACGAATCACCTCGCAGAGGTCTTGAGTTTGTAACTCGTAAAATAGCCAATGGTGTGGCCCGTGTCAAACTTGGTAAACAAACCTATCTTGAACTAGGCAATCTTGATGCAAAACGTGACTGGGGGTATGCCAAAGATTATGTTGAAGCAATGTGGCTGATGCTCCAACAAGAGCAACCAGAGGACTATGTCATTTCTACTGGCGAGACACACTCAGTACAAGAGTTTTTAGAACTTTCTTGTCAAGTTGCTGGCTTACCAAGTTGGGAAGCAGTCTACAAACACAATCCAAAGTATGATCGCCCTGCAGAAGTGGATTTATTAATTGGTGATGCTACAAAGGCTAAGCAGCAGCTTGGCTGGGAGCCAAAAACGAAGTTTGAAGAGTTGGTACGCATTATGGTAGAGGCTGAACTACAAGCAGAAAGTGAATCTCGTTCATGAAACAAGCAGTCGTCATTATCCCTACCTACAACGAGCGGGGCAACATCGAAAAGACGATTGCTGCATTGCTAGCTGTTTTTAAAACAATTACAGATTGGAAGATGGATGTCTTGGTAGTAGACGATACTTCTCCTGATAAAACATATGAGCTGGTGGGAGAAATCAGTCAGAAACACAAACAAGTTCACTTGTATATAAACAAGAAAAAAGCTGGACTTGGAGGCGCGTATCTTAAAGGCATGGAGTATGCGTTTTCTAAACTCAACGCAGATGTTGTCTTTGAGTTTGATGCGGATCTTTCACATGATCCGAGCAAAATCCCACTTTTTCTCAAGAGCATTGATGCTGGTAGTGATATGGTGTTGGGATCGCGGTATGTGCCAGGGGGGAGTATCCCACAGAACTGGGGATTACACCGTAAAATCTTAAGCGTTACCGCGAATCTTATTATTATGGTGGTTTTTACCAACTTTAGTATTCGTGACTGGACTTCAGGGTATCGAGCAATCACCAAAAAAGTGTATACTGCAGTACATCCACTAGTGCAGTCTGATCAGTTCTCGGGGTATGCTTTTCAAATTGGCTTTTTATACCATGCACTGCGCAAAGGGTTTAAGATTGATCCTAATATTCCCTATCACTTTGTTGATCGAGAAATTGGAGAGTCAAAAGTCGGTCCTGAGTACATCAAAAACACCCTCTTTTTCATCTTTAAGATGCGTTTAAAGGAGATTTTACAGACTAAACTATTTAAGTTTGCGTTTACTGGTGGTATTGGAGCTTTAGTTCAGCTTACTAGTTTGCAGATTTGGTGGAGTATGTTTGCATTTTCAGCAAGTAGGTATGAAGTTGCAAACTTCCTCAGTATTGAAACTGCGATTTTTTCTAACTTTCTCATAAATAACGGTTGGACTTTTGCTGATACCAAAATTGAGCGTGCAGATGCTCCCAAGAAATTTTTGCAGTTTAATCTAGCTTCAGCAGGCTCAATCATTATTCAGATGCTCATTGCCTTCTCGGGCAAAAGACTAATTGGTTTATTTGATATGTTTACTATTCCACTCGTACATCTCACCATCAATACAGGAATGATTTTTGCCGTTATCGGCATTTTGGTAGGTATGACCTGGAACTTTTTTGCTTACACACACTTTATCTGGAAAAAATAAATAATTCTTTATGGTGCTGCTCAAGAAACTGTTATATCTACAGAGATCTATACCGCTGCTGCTCGTGTTTGTACTTATCAGTACGCTGTCAGCTGCCATCTTGCGATTTTATAATCTTGAAAATACCGTTCAATTTTTAGGTGATCAAGGGAGAGATGCTCTGATTGTTTCACAAATATTTACCAAGCAAGATTTTGTTGCAATTGGTCCAACTACTAGTGTGGGTAATATGTATCTAGGACCACTCTACTATTACTGGATGCTACCGTTTTTATGGCTGTCGTATCCTAGCCCAATTGGGCCGGTCTATGCGATTGCACTGCTTGGGACTCTCACGGTTTTTTGCACATACTTCTGGGGAAGGCGGCTAGTTGGAGAGCAAGCAGCGGCCTTTGCAGCATTTCTTTGTGCGTTTTCCGTGCTTGCAATTAATTTATCTCGCTTTAGCTGGAATCCCAATCCTACTCCGTTTGTCATGCTACTTCAGGTATACCTGACGTATCTGGCGGTGGTAAAAAATCCGAAATATTGGCTGGGGGTAGCAGCGGCCTTTGCGATCCTCCTACAGTTGCATTACGTAACGCTATTGGCTGGCGCTGCAGCAGGCAGTATTTGGGTATGGCAAGTTTGTATAAAGCTGTATGCTAAGCGGCCAATACGCTCACTGCTGTTGAGTGCGCTCGGAGGTGTTGTTTTAGTACTGTTTAGTTTGAGCCCATTACTCTTGTTTGACATCAAACATGGTGGTTTAAATACTCAAGCACTGACCAAGATGTTTGTAGCTTCAGAAAATTTTGGAACTGCAGATACTCAGATAAGTCCGATCAGCCAAGCTGTAAAAGAAACGCGAGGTAAAGCAATGCGGATTTTATTTGAGTTCCAGATTGGTAACGATCAAAAACGCAATGCTGCTCTAGTAGTTGTACTGGTAGTTGCACTAGTTATCACCTTGATCCGACGAAAACGTGAGCCACAAAGTACTGGAGTAGGTATTCTCGTAACATATCTACTGGTTGGGATCGTGGGTTTTAGTCTATATAAGAATGCTATCTTTGATCATTATATCGCTTTTCTCATACCTTGCAGTTTTTTACTGATAGGTTTTTATTTGCATAAAGTCTGGCAATGGCAAAACATTGGCAAACTCATAGTAGGAGCTGCTCTGTTATTTTTCTTAGATTACAATGTGCGGTTGTACAATTTTCAGCCGATGTCCACAACTTTTAAACAGCTGGGTATAGTGACAACCAGTATCCAGCAACGGGTTCAACCTGGCCAAAAATATGGAATTGTTTTGATCTCTGGCACTAAAGACTATCATGGCATGAACTACCGCTATTTTTTAAGCACTAATCAAGAAAAAGAGCCACTCTCACATGCCGACCATGGTTGGGCGGAGCGGCTTTTTATCATAGATGAAGAAAAGAAGAACAAGACGCCTGAAGAAATTGATATTTTTGAGATCAACTCCTTTAATAATCCTGTAGTCATTGAACGATTTAGTATTCCTGGTGGTCCAAACATAACTGTTCTCGAGAATCAGAAAGTGACTGAGTAATTTTTATAAACAATAAATAATGGTATGATTAGTAACATGCAACCCTTTTTATCAGTAGTAATTCCTTCATACAATGAAAAAAGCAACATTGATCGTGGGGTGTTAGAGCAAGTGCTTGCGTATCTAGAAGTACAAGATTACAGTTGGGAGCTGGTCTTGAGTGATGATGGTTCAACTGATGGCACAGTTGCTGCATTACATGCTTTTGCAAGCAAAAGTAATCGTATTAGAGTTATAGAAAATATTCATGCTGGAAAGGCCCCAACAGTTAAAAGTGGCATGTTGGCAGCAGAAGGCCAGTGGCGATTATTTGCAGATTTTGATCAATCTTCGCCGCTGCGGGAAGTAGAAAAATTAGTACCTTGGACCAAAAAAGGGTATAGTATTGTGATTGGTTCCCGTGAAATTGAAGGAGCGCTTCGTGATAAAGAACCGTTCCACCGCCACATGATGGGAAAAATTTTCAACATGGTAGTACAAGTTTTAGCAGTGCCTGGTGTCCACGATACCCAGTGCGGTTTTAAGTTACTTTCAGCACAAGCCACCGAAAAACTTTTTAACAAACTTGTTATTTATGGCGGACAAGAGCAGCGAAAAGACGCCTTTACAGGTGCCTTTGATGTCGAGCTGTTGTATTTGGCTCTCAAGGCTGGATTCAAGATAAAAGAGGTTCCCATCTTTTGGGCGTACAATGAAACAGTCCGAGTGAACCCACTCAAAGATTCATTTAGGATGCTCAGGGACATAGTGCGTATTCGCTTAGCAAGTTTGAGCGGAAAGTATGCAAAGTAATATATTGATATAAGGCTCAGTCCGGTGATTTCTGTGAAAAAAATGGCATTTCTTTCAGCGACTCCTCTTAGATTTTTACTTGCACTCTATGGTGGCGTACTAGCGCTCTATGCGCTGTTTTCATATGCCCTAACAGATCCAAATCTTGTACTAGTAAACTGGCAACCCTATTGGCAGTTTCAGATTTGGATGTGGGAAACCTTCTTTAAAAATCCGCAGCTGACAACTGGAGTATATAGCTTTTTGCTGCTAGTAGCATTTTTACTCTATCTGTTTATTGTCAAAAAACTTGAGCAATCAAGCCTTGAATACGCATTTGGCTGGAAAAAGTACGCACTGATCTATGGTTTAGTACTAGCTCCTCTGTTTTTTTCTTACAATGCACTTTCTCATGATGTCTTTAACTATATCTTTAATGCCAAAATGCTTGTCGCGTATGGCGCAAATCCACACGAAGCGGTTGCACTGAGTTTTTCAAATGACCCTTGGACCCGTTTTATGCATAACACACATACTCCAGCTCCCTATGGATATGGGTGGACTGCAATTTCTCTGATTCCCTATTTGAGTGGTTTTGGTAAGTTTTTTTTGACTTGGATAGCTTTTAGAATTTGGAGTATCATCAGTATTGTTTTATTGTACGTTGGTCTACAGTACGCCGCCAAAATCTTTACAGGTCAAAAACTGCAAGCATATCAACTTGCAGTAGTGTTTTTTAACCCTCTGTTTGTACTTGAAGTAGTCTCTAATATGCATAATGATCTCTGGATGATTGTACCAGCGGTTGTGGCACTTGCTGCAGTAACGGATTTGGATCCTAGAAAAACTCCACAGCTTAAAAAGCTGGGATTGGCACTACTCTTACTAGCTGCATCAATTAGCATAAAGCTGGCTACACTGGTACTCATACCCTTAGTTGTATTGCTAGTACTGGAAAAGAATTTTTTGTTCACTCTAGCGGATTCGCTATCTGCTAAGTTGCCGCTTTTTAAGCTGCTGCCTGCTCGTATACTGCAATCACTGGAAAGCTATCTGTATCAATATATTCCACTACTTGCAGCAGGACTACTGTTTATCCCGCTCCTCACCAGTCGTTCGCAGCAGTTTCATCCATGGTACTGGCTATGGGTGTTGGTTTGGATCCCCTTTATCCGCTATCGGTTTTTGAGAAACCTACTTATATTGTTTTCCCTCAGCAGCATGCTTCGGTATATTCCGTGGCTCTGGACAGGTGGGTTTGCAGGTGAAGTTTTGTTGTATCAAAAACTGATCACTTGGACTCCTGGTATAGTATATGTTGTTTGGAGATTTTTTCCTTGGGCACTCTCACAGCACCCTAGAAAGGGATTTGAGAGTCAAATCAAAGTATGATCCTGCGCTAGGATTCGAACCTAGAATAACAGAGTCAGAATCTGTTGTGATGCCATTTCACTACGCAGGAATGTATAGTGCGCTTTCACTGTTGAGCCAAGTATGTAGTATACCAAATCTATACAAAGATTGATGGGCTTGTTTTTCACTGATAATTTTGTAGTATGCTTGCCCATGAAAGACATTCTCATACTAGAAGATGACCTCCAGCTGCAGTCAATCCTCACTACGATGCTCAGCCAGCAGCACCACTGTTATGGAGCACGTACCTTGGCTGATGCCTACCAGCAACTGGAGAAGCATGCCTTTGACTTGGTGCTTGTGGATCGAAAACTCCCAGATGGGGATGGTCTAGAAATACTTGGATACATTCATGATATGTTGCCACAAACTAAACTGCTTGCTCTAACTAGTCAGGCGAAAGTGGAGGATCGAGTAGTGGGGTTGGAGCAGGGTGCTGATGACTATTTAGCTAAACCATTCTCGATGGCCGAGTTGAAACTACGGATACAAAAATTACTGCAGATGGAACGGAAACTACTAGATACTGTGTTACGAGCTGGGGACCTTACTTTTTCTCCTAAAACTGGAGTTGTTACAATGCCTCAAAAATCGGTACAGCTTCGCAGACGAGAAGCCCAAATTCTAGAATGTTTGCTTCGTTATAAGAATCAAGTGGTACCAAGGAGTACGCTTATCAAAAATATTTGGTCTACTGCTGATCTATATCCTACAGAAACAACACTCGATGTCTACATTCGTCGGATTAGAGTTCAACTAGAAATATACAGCAACTATATAGTGACTGTACGGGGGTTTGGGTACCGCTTTAGCGCAGCGGCAGAAGGCAGATAACTTCAGTGCCAAGCTTTGGAACAGAGTAGAGTTGCACTTCTCCATGGAAGATTTTTTGTATTACTTCACGAGCAAACGGAAAACCTATTCCTGAAGGCTTTAGTTTACCTGAGATACGAGGCAAGGTCAGCAACCACCGCTGCCACAAAGTGATACCACGGCCAAAATCTTTAATTGAGATATACAGTTTTTTTTCACGATGCCAAATGGTCACAACTACACAAGCATCATTTTTGCAGGTATATGACTCTAAGCCATTTTTAATGAGGCATACTACTGCCTCTTCAAGCAAAAAGCTATTGCCAGTCAACCGCAGCTGCTCAGAATCGCGGGTGAGGATGGTGAAGTGAATTACGTTCATGTGCTGTGCAAATAACTTTTGTAGTTTGTCGATACTATCTTGTACAAAAAATGATTTTTGAGAGACTTGCTGGGGATTAGTAAAAAAGTAGAGTATATCATTCATCCGCTCGAGAGCTGTACTTGCTTGTTGCGCCCAGGGTTGCAGCTGGAGTGGCACAGCGCTCTTAGATAGAGAGTCCTGAAGGCAAAGTTGTAGGCTAGTCAGGGGAGTTGCAAGCATATGTTTGCACAACAACAGCTCTGGAGAGGAAGAGTGAACGGTAGGTGTATACCACCAGAAATACAGCATAGCGAATTGTCGGGGAATATAATTACTTTTTATATAAAAGTAAATGAAGCATTTTGATGTAATTATTTTGCAGTTAAACGATCTAAGTCAGCAGTAATGTCCCAAACTTGTAAGCACGGTGCAGCATCTGGACGGCAAAACTGTGCAACTAGTTTTTCTTGGTCAAGTTTGGTCTGTAGGCGGTGCGAGTTTACCACGAGCCATACGGTATCGTAGTTTTTCGCCCGTACAGTGAATGTAGCTGGCAGTGCATGAACTGGCTGCCCAACTCCTTCAAGCCAAATATTTTGAACATTTTTGCGGTGTAGATAGAGAAGTAATCCATCGGGTAGTGTCCCAAAGTAGCCTTCAGTAGCAACTGCAATCTTACTTGTCTGCGCTGCTTCTTGGATGAGCTGGACCGTTTCTGAGATACCATGGCCAGATGACCATTCTGTCAGGTATTGAACACGATCAGTGGGCACAAAAGGAATAGCGTTTGGTTGTAGCCAGGCAGGTAGTACGGTACTAAAAACTGTAAGTATAATTAAGATGCTACTGATGGTTACAACAATTTGGGCTTGGAGTTTTTTGGCTTTTGCTAGTTCAGTGAGCTGGTTTTGCTGGCTTCTTATTTTCCCCAGTAGTATATCAATCACAAGTGCTGCTGCTATGGTAAAAAAGGGAGCTACTGGCAAAAAATAACGAGCATAGACTACTTTTCCCATCAAAGCTATGGGGGCCATAAAGAGAAGTC
>JBILVZ010000016.1:0-25567 GCA_044370175.1 Methylococcaceae bacterium | reverse complement strand
TAGGAGAGTAATTGGTTTTCGCTGTGGACTGGGTAAAAACAAGCCAAATACAAGCAAAATAAGTACCCCTGAGGACAAATAACTAGTGAGATACGAGAGGTATGTTGGCAGCTGCTGGAGGGATACTTGCCAAGCTCCTGCCAGTACTTCTGAGAGTGGGTATAAAAAATCACTACCACGAGAAAATAACTGTCCAAACGCTGGATGTAAGCTCAAAAGTGCAAAAATACAGAAAGCTCCAAAGGAGAGAGCACCTAGTGGCAATAAACGGTTGAACCACACAAGTAGAGATCGTTGTGGATACCAAAATATCCATACGAAGAGAGGCGGTATGCTGAGAACAGCTGGTACTTTTGTCCAGAGTGCCGCCCCAAGAGCGATCGAGCCGGCCAGTAGTAGTGCCATAAGTTTGCTAGTGAATATTGCTTTGAAGGTTCGACTAACAGAGTTCTCAATTGCTTGTGAGTGATTGGGAACTTCAGCAAGATAGGTTTGCAATTGTAAAACATAATACAAAGCCGTGGTAACAGCGAGTGTGAGTAAACCATCCATCAACGCCATTCGATGATGAAGAAACCAAAAAGGCAAAAAGCAAACGAGTAGCATTCCAATCATTTCGCTTATTCGTGAACCTGCCAGTTTGCGAATAACTGCCCCAGTTAGAAGAACTTGTAAAAAACCAACCACAACAGAAACAAATCTTCCAGCAAATAGCTGATCTGAGAAAAGGTATTGAAATGGTAGCATTAGCCAAATAAAAAGTGGCGTTTTGCCATCATTGAGTGCAAAAAATGCATACCGTGTTGGATCATCAATTATTAGTTGAGTCCAGCGGATATATATCGCCTCATCAGCAAAAACAGGCAGCTTAGTGAGGGCAAAAAGATGTGTTGCAAAATAGACAATTGAGATGGTCAGATACCAATTAATCTCGGTCCCTGGGGAAAAAAAATTGTGTCGTATAAACTGTTTAATTGTCTGCACGTCCTACATTATACAGGGAGTCTACTATATATTTATACTTGAGAAAATGCTGGGGAAACTTCTCTCATAGGTATGCTACAAGTATTAATTATATAAATTACTAGTGTATTCATTGAGCATGCGCTCTGTACTAAATTGATGAGACATCGCAATAGTCTGCTGCATCATGCCGATCCACTTTTCAGGATAACCTTCTGAGCTACGCTCATAAAAGCAGGGGATAACTTCGTTTTCTAACAAGTCATACAGATTTTCAGCAGTAAAATGTGGAGTCAGTCCCCATCCTTTGCCCACCCAATCAACTTCAGCTGCCCAACCATCTGGCACGGTGCACTGTATCACTCCGTTGCTTACCGCTTTCATACCAGAAGTGCCACAAGCCTCCTGACCATGTATTGGTGTATTGAGCCACAAATCACTCCCACGTACTAGAGCTTGTGCAACCGAGATATTGTAGTTTGGGACAAATAAAGCATGTCCAGAAAGTTCTCGTTGCATGTACCCGATGATTTTTTTGAGCTGCTCTTTTCCCTGTACATCACCTTGGTGAGCTTTGCCTGCTAGTAAGATCTGTACTGGCCGATCAGTGTTTTTTACAATTCTTGCGAGACGCTGTATATCACTAAAAAGCAACTCCATTTGTTTATAACCTGCCAATCGTCGTGCCCAGGTGATGACAAAACGGTTTGGGTCAAACGTATAGCCAGTTTGAGTTTGCACAAAGTGTGCCAAATCCTGCTTTTCTTGTACGTGGCTCTCCCAGAGCGCATGAGCTGAATCTTTTGAACTGGCAATTCGTGGTGACTGCCAAGTTGGAAAGTGAACGCCATTGGTGATGTTACTCCAGGTGTATTCAGGCCACTGTTCCTGAGAGAGTTTGCTATGCAGCTGACTGACACCAGAAGCTTTGTGGGCTACATTAAGTGCAAACCGTGTTACTGAAAATTGTGTTGGATCTGTTTCGATACCCTGTTTGAGTAACTCCTCCAGTGAGATGTGCATTTTTTCTGCATAGTATCTTGCGAGTACTTTGAGCAGATCCATAGAGTATGACTGGTTACCGGCTGCTACGAGTGTATGATTGGTATAGACAGTTTGCTCTCTGGCCAGGCGCCGTGCAGATTCATACTCAATTTTGTGGGTATCCATTAGTTGGCGAATCAGCTGCCAGTGCAAAAATGCAGGACGACCTTCTTGCACATGATAGAGTGCCGGATGGATCCCTAATTTTGTAAGAAGTTTCACCCCTCCAATTCCAAGCAGAAGCTGCTGTTTTAATTGCAGCTCTTTGGTCCCACAGTACAACACTTGGGTGAGACTCCGCTCGGGGAGTTGATTTTGATCTGTTTCAGAGTCCAGTAAGTATAAAACAACACCATTTGCAAAGGTCTTTTTCCAGCAGCGCAGCCAAACAACTACTTCAGTCAAATGTACTTTTACAAATAATGGCTCGTCATCAATATAGACATTCTCAAGTCCAACTGAACGTGGGTCAAAAAACCAGTCTTGATCGATCTGTTCTCCCGCAGATGTGATATGCTGGCGCATTCCAAAGCCGCGACTCAGCAATCCAATACCCACCATGGGAAAGTTACTATCTGCAGCTTGTTTGATGGTGTCGCCAGCCAAAATTCCCAAACCACCTGCGTAGATAGGCACTGCAGCATCAAAACCAAACTCAGCACAGAAATACGCAACAGGGTGCTGATGTGAAGCTTCTGAGCGTGGTGAAACTGGAATTGTCATAAAAAATTAAGAGCATCTATAAAACTGCTCTGTACCATAGTACTATAGAAAAAGACAAAAAGGAAACGTATGCAGCATGAAGAAATTATTTCACTTCTAGGAGATCAAGCTGAGTATTTACTGCAGCATGTTTGTCAGAAAATTCCAAAACATACGATCACCACTCCCTCTGGCGATCATGTTCAAAAAGTATTTTTACAATCTGATCGCACACAAGAAGTACAAAAAAACTTGAATCGCCTCTACCAGTCTGGGCGCTTGGCCAATACGGGCTATCTCTCAATTTTCCCTGTAGATCAAGGAATTGAACACACTGCCGCCTATTCGTTTTACGAAAATCCTAGCTACTTTGATCCTGAGATGATCTTGCAGATGGCATATGAAGGAGGCTGTAATGCTGTCGCCTCCACACTAGGTGTTTTGGGTCTAGTAGCCAAAAAATATGCAGACAAAGTACCTTGTATTGTAAAAGTTAATCATAATGAACTACTGACCTATCCAGCAAAACATGATCAAGTGGTTTTTGGTTCGGTACAGCAAGCCAAAGATATGGGGGCTGTTGGGATTGGTGCCACAATTTATTTTGGTTCCCCAGAATCTAACCGCCAACTTGTGGAAGTCGCACGACTGTTTGAAGCTGCTCATCGGGTGGGTTTATGTACCATCCTCTGGTGTTACCCGCGCAATGAACAGTTTAATATGTCTGGTCAAGACTACAACAGTGCCACTGATGTTACGGCGCAAGCCAATCACCTTGGCGTAACAATCCAAGCAGATATTATTAAACAAAAGGTACCAAATGGCTTGCGTGCCTTTCAAGATCTCAGGTTTAGTATGCGAGATGACGAAATGTATGAGCGACTTCTGACAGATCATCCGGTTGACCAAGTGCGGTATCAGGTGGCGCACTGCTACATGGGAAAAATTGATTTAATTAACTCAGGTGGAGAAGCACAGGGCGAGAGCGATCTGCAGGAAGCAGTAAGAACCGCGGTGATTAATAAGCGTGGTGGTGGTGCTGGCCTAATTATGGGACGAAAAGTCTTTAAGCGATCATTTGCAGAGGGTATGGCGATCCTGCATGCGGTGCAGGATGTCTATCTTGATCAAGAGATAACAATTGCCTAAATAGTATGAATGAGACGATTCAGATTCCTGAAAAACCAAATCTTTGGAATAGATGTAAGCTACATATACATACCTTGTTACTTGGCTTACAGCCTACAGCAAGTAAAACATTAGAAGTAAAGAAAAAATATTTAGGCCCTAACGTAAGTAGGCGAAGTTTTTTGATCAAGACAGGTGCCTCCCTTGCTTCAATGCTAGTATTTCCCTCAAGCTTGCAAGGTGCAAGCTCAGTAGAACAAACGAGTGCTAAAAATTTTGAAGGCATGCCACCGAACTGCGAGAAGATCCTTATAGAAGGTAGGATGAAAGTATTTGTCGATGCAAATACAATTCCACAGTATTTTAGTATTGCAGATCCTGATGACCCACATACTCCAGCAGAGTTACTACCTGTATCAGATGTTGATAAAGCATACTTTATTTTAGCCAGGCGAGATGCTATGAGAGAAAGTAAAGTATACTGCCCAGAAGTGATAGTACAAGATCCTTTCTTTTTTCAGGATGTGCGTGAGTTTGCACAAATTGCAGTAGATTCTGCTGAAAATACCTACGTCAGAGATTTGCCAGAAGATGTTGTCTCTCCAGAATTGGCAACCAAATATGGAGTAACTATACATAACCATTCAAGTAGCGAATGTGGTCAGATACATTTTAGAGAAGCAGCATTCCAACCAGGGGGGTTGTTGTACGGACTAGTACTTTTAAATACTGATACAGGAAACGCTTCACCTGAAAAATCTTTCTCAAAGAGAAGTCTTGAAGTATATGCAGTTAATGCCCCCCTTATCTGCCAAGAGGGACTTTCTCATGAGCAAAAAAATGCTTTAGGAGAATGGGGTGTACAAAATCTTGATATGGTTGTTGATCTAATTCGTGAGAGACGTAGAGAAATCTTAGATTATTTACAGACTGCAATTATGGTAGATGAGAGTATGCTCTTGGTATTGTCAGATGCTGTACTACTGCGTGAAACGATTAATCGTTTGGTAGATACAAAAACCCTCTTAGCCCAAGTAACAAAGCTTTCACCAATGGAGTTTTATTATAGGTATGCGGGATCGAAGGCAGCCGCTGGATTGGCAATCTGTATGCAGGATCCAGAAAATAAGGATCAAATTTTCTTAGCCTGCGGAAGTGGAAATACCTTTAACTCACTGCAATATTTGTTTGCGTATGAACCAAGTGGGTATTTGAAGGTTGTGCAAAGAGAAAAAGTGCCGTTTCTTGCAGGAGTTGATCAAAATCATATACTTTTGCCCAGGATTGATGAAAGTTTCCCGACACTCGAAGAACTTGACCAGATAGTAAGAATGCGTGGGGCACCTGATGGATACCTGTATGGTGCTACAAAACAAGTTGGACTCACTTTACGGCATGAAATCATACATGTATGGCTCATTAGCTGGCTTAAAAAATTAAAGGAACGTAATCTACTAGAGCAACTGCCTTGGCTGAACAATCTTGAAAAGATAGTAGGACGGTCACCTACTACTGACAAACTTCTAGAGAATGAATTTTTAACTGATCTCTATGCAGCAATGACACTTAAAGATGCGCAAGATTTATTGGAAAAGTCGATGGACGATAGTGGGTATAGTATTGTCATCAGTGTTAAACCTACTCAACAAAATCCAGAGGGTGGCTATATGATTACCGAACGACAAAATAACAAACATTCTGTATCAATGTAATCACTAAAATTACTAAGTGATCAGTCGCTGTTCTAAATTTTAAACTGCCCAGCTGCGTAGATCACTTTTTTTGTACCATCAGTCAGGTGTGCGGTGACGGTACGATCGGTAGTAGAAATGATATCAGTATGTTCAGGAGAGTCGTTGTAGCCCATTGCTTCCCATTCTTCTGGTTTCACAATGGCTGGATTACCGCGATAGCAATCTTTATAGGCCATGCCAATCGCCAGGTGGGTATTGCCAAAAGGACCGCCAATATTTTCATCATAGAGTGTCTCAGCCATAGGGTGGGTTATGCGTGATAGGCGATTATCGGTCAGCGAAAACTCACCAATCTTGTTGGCATTCGGGCTTTGTAACATCTGTTCCAATACTTTTTTACCTCGCCCAGCTGCATGTTTTGTTACCACTCCGTTCTCGAAATGCAGTTCAACATTGTCTAAAATATTGCCATAGCGGTAGAGTGGTTGATTAAACTTTATCCAGCCAGTTGTTCCACGCCAATCAGGAGAGGTGAATAACTCAAAGCTGGGGATATTGCGATCTGCACCACCTTTCCAAACACGTTCTGGGCCAAGTTTAACTACCAAATCTACATCAGCACCTTGTACTGTGAGATACTCGATCTTCAGTTTATTGATAGTGTTTCTAATTTTTTGCTGGAGTTTCTTGACACTACGCCACTCTTCCAAAGGATCTGCTGCATCCAAAAAACATGCGTGAATAATCTGATCCCAGTACTCTTGTAGTGATACTCCTACCAAGTCTGCTTTAGCTTGTACTCCCCAGAGTGCAAGTGTCCAAGTGAACTTGCCATGGTTTTCTTTCTCAATCAGCCAATCTCGGTACTGCTTCTTGGAATCACGAGCCAGCATGATTTTAGCAGGATCGACAGTACTTAGTTCCATCGGTTCAGTGTCAGCAATAATGCCAATGGAGTGGTTAATTAGATCTGCTTTAGATTTAAGATGTTGCGCTGGAAAAAAGGTTAGTTGCTCTTTTGAAGCGAAAGTAAAAAAATCTTTATCTAGGCCAGTTGGAATAAGGCGTAGCAGCATATGCCCCCCAGCTTGCAAAATCTCCTTCTGGAGTGCTTTGGCCATTGGTTTGGCGACGTCTGGGATTAAACACTCAACAACATCACCTTTTGCAATACCTTCCTTTTTGCCCAGTGCAAAATGGACAAGTACTTTCGCATAGTTCTCAAGGATTTTTTCAGAAGGGGTATAGGTATGGTCAGACATAAGGCTATACTCTACCGCGGTGTACAAAATACTGCAATATATACTTTTACCTTACTCTCAAACTCTGGAGCCTGAAAATATGCGAAGTATTTGGGTTAGTTTACCTGTAGGCGTGCAAGAATGTTTTTAGTTTTTCAAAAGCTATAGCACGATGTGAAAATTTATTTTTTGCTGCAACACCAAGTTCTGCATATGTTTTTGAGTAGCCTTCTGGTACAAAGATCAGATCATAATCAAAGCCGGCACTCCCTCGCAGTTGGGTAGTCAGTGTTCCAACAATCTTGCCTTCAAAGTACTCAGCCTCCTGAGTATCGGGGTTATACAGGCAAGCAATAGTTACGAATGATGCGCTACGATCAAGCTCTTTCCCAAGTTTGTTGAGTACTCCCTGTGCGCGATCCTTGCCAGTACCTTGCAGCCACCGTCCACTTCGTACTCCCGGGAAGTTATCAAGTGCATGCACGAGTAATCCTGAATCATCTGCAACAGCAAGGAGTCCAGATTTTTCAGCATAGGCACGTGCTTTGAGCAATGCATTTTCTGCAAATGTTTCACCTGTTTCATCAACCTCTAGGTCTTGGGTTGCAGGGAGATCTTGAGGAAAAACAAGCTCATAACCAACACTAGCTAAAAGTGTGTTAATTTCTTTTTGCTTGCCCAGATTGGATGTGCCAACTAAGAGTTGCGGCATGGCTTATTGTCCGCCACCACCCATCAGACCACCCAAACCACCGGTCATTTGCTGGAGTTTTTGAGCAGCTAGTTCTTGAGATTTTTTAATAGCTTTATTTAATACATCAATTAGTTCTTGACTGGTAACGCCCTGAACATAGATTTTTTTGACTTCTTGTGCACCACTAATTTCAACTACGATATCACCTTCTTCAATGCGGATAACTTCAGCTGCTAGCTCATCTTGCATTTTTTTAGCTTGTTGGCGCAGTTTATTTAAATCTCCTAGTGCTTTGAATGGATTGTTCATAGTTCCTCCTAGATTCTTATAGTCTTAACTTTCCCAATTGTACTACATCAATGAGGCAACTGCCAGTTGAGCCAGGGTAGTAGCTTGTGGAGGTTCTTGTAAGTCAGCATGGGTCGGTTGGTCTGCCAAGATACACTCGAGCTCAATTCGTCCTCCTGCGTACTGTGCAAATAAAACATCAAGTAACTGTTTAAACTTCGGCTGGAGGAGCTGCTCTTTATGGAACGAGTAGTAGACTCCAACAACAACTTTGCCCATCTCACCTGAGATAGGTCGAGCAGAACGTAAAAGGGTTGCTAATCCAAAGTTTTGCTGAACGGCAGTCGCTACAATTTCAACCCACTTTTCATAAATAATGGCTCCATCTCCAGGGTTGTAGTGTATGCGAGAATCAGCAGTTGTGCTGACAATCTCTGCCACAATCGGTTGATTGATACTGAGGCTCGAACTTGCTTGTCCTGGTGTATTTATAGTAGCTATTGGCTGCTCAGGTTTGGTTTTTCGAGGTTCTGTAGTTTTGCTGGTAGTGGTACTACTTGTGTTTTGTGCTCCTCCAGAAGGGGGCGGTTCTGTGGTGCTTTTCTTTTGTGATCGATCAATTATTTCTAAGAACTTGAGCTCAAGGGTGAGTAGTGGGATAGGAGTGATGGTTTGGACAAATGGGTCGGCAAATTCTTTGAGTAGAAATTGACTGGTCTTGGCTGGCCACTGAGGTGTTCCCGCTACAACACCATGTGACTTGAGTAGATCTGTATGGAGTGCAGTTACTAGTTGGGTATAGAACTGCTTATGATCGGTACCGTGGGAACGTAGTGTCTCAAAGAGTGCCACGACTTGTGCGGGGTTTTTATGGAGCAGTGCTTCAACTAACTGGTACGGATATTGGTCAGCCGAGACAGCGAGAACTTGTTCTGCAGTAGCCAGCGTAATGGGCCCTACCTGTGCAAGCATCTCAAGAAGTTTCACCGCATCGCGAAAACTACCATCCGCGCGCTCTGCGATCAGAGCAAGTACTTCTTCTTCATAGTTTACTTTTTCTTGGGTCAAAATAGCACTGAGTGCAGTTTGCAGTTCTTGGTTGGTTGCTTTGGTAAAGGTGATGACTTGTGCCCGCGAAACAACGGTGGGAGGGATTTTTTCTAGCTCAGTCGTAGCCAAGATAAACACTACATGAGGTGGTGGCTCTTCTAGTAGCTTGAGCAAGGCATTAAATGCTTCACTAGTCAGCATGTGTACTTCATCAAGAATGTAGACAGAAACTAAGCCATCCTGAGGCGGGAGTGTAACTCGCTCCTTGAGTGCACGGACATCATCAATACCACGGTTACTTGCAGCATCAAGCTCTTGCACCATAAATGAGCTACCTGCAAAAATTCGCTGAATTGTTTCACTAGCACTATCAGGCTCTTGGAGTGATCCTGCTTTGTTTGATTTTTTAAAGAAAATATCAGTTACTGATTGCTCATTTTGAGGATCATTGAGAATAGCTGCAATAATGCGTGCTGTTGAGGTTTTACCAGTTCCTTTTGGGCCAGCAAATAAAAAAACTTGCGAGAACTTACCAGCCGTAAGTAGTGCTAAGAAGTGTTCACGTACCTTTGTCAGGTGTAGATCAGCAATCTTTTTTGGGCGATACTTTCTATTCCAGTTCATACAGAGAGCGCCTTATTCGTGGTGATATCCTAACAAATGCATCATGCCGTGTTCAATATAAAAGCAGAGTTGATCATCAACTCGCTTGCCGTACTTTTTCGCCATCTTGACTGCTTCCGGAAAACTAACAACTATATCACCCAAATGTGGGGGGATCCCAGCTGGTAAGGGAAAGTCTTCGAGCTGTTTTTTCTCGTGTTGTGGGAAAGAGAGGACATCAGTCTTGCCCTCATGTTGCAGCTGCGATTCATTTAATTCTTTTATTTTTCTACTACCAACAATCGAGATATCGATTTGCGCATGGTCAACTCGCTGTTCCTCAAGAACATGGGTAACACACTCACGAATGCGCTTTCTATTAACTGGAAAACGTGAGCCGACAAATAAGTTAATTGTAATCATAGGTTATGTTAGTGATAAAAAGGTTCGTTCTACTGTTTCTTGTATGCTGATCTGGACTTCCTCTGGTTGAGCAGCAAGCCACTTGGTTTGCTCTGATACGGTGCCAACAGTAATCATGCCTACAACCACTCTTTGGTATTCTTTCTCATAAAAAGGCAAGATAGTAGTCAGGATTGCAAACCCAAGACAGTCCGCCAGCAGATCTTTGGCTACTTTATATTCTGTTGGAGCAATAGTGTTAAGATACCGCATAATGTGTTTTTCATCAACGAGTGTTGTGAGAAGTGTTGTGTGCATACTAGACTTTCGCTGTTAGTGATAGGGGACCTACAGGAATGGTATTGGTATCATCGACAACAAAAAAGACTAAAACCCTGCCAAGTGTATCTGCAGACCAGCAGCGCCCTGCCAAGATGAGCTCTGGTGAACCACCAAACTGGTACTTAGCAGTATTTGTACTCAGACTATCAGCAACGCGGCAAACTACTGCAAGTTGTTCCTGTGGATTGAGGACGAGCATCTTTCTAAAAGTGTACCACTCCTTGAGCGCGGCCGACTCTTGAGACCAAGTAGGAATCAAATGAAGCGGAAGAGCAATATAATATTCTTCTACATCTTCAGCTATCCCATGAGTTGTTTTGAGATGATCAATCCAGCCAAAAGTGCTTCTTTTTTGCGAAAATGGTGCTTGCGGATAGCGGTGGTCACTAGCAGTATCTCTGGGTGAGCGTTTGAGATGTGGTAGTGCAAGGATTGATCCTTGTGTATGTAGTAACTCATGGTTTTGCAGTTTGGTTGCTACCTGAAAACCCACGAGATCACTAACTTGCTGTTCAACGTAGAGTGCCGTTTCGATATCCATTTTTCCGGGTGGAAGTTTGCTGAGTGCAGTTAGTTTATCGACTACGGCGGTGTACTCTTCTTGAGAAATCTGGCGTGCCATCCGATTTTCTAGGGGCAGTGCTGTTGGTTCAGGAGTAGCTAGTACTTCTTGTTCGACGATAGCACTACCTAGATCTGGATAGGCATTCTCAAAAATCGTTTGGTTCTGCTGTGCCTTGGCTGCCAACTTTTGCAGCTGAAGTGAAAGTACAGAGGAGTGTGCAGGCATACTAAAGTCAGTATACCTGAAGAGGTTACTGGATGGAAGCAAGTGCAGCAGTGAGTCTTGCTAAGACTTCTTCTTTACCAATCACATGGATCGTTTCAAAGAGAGGTGGGGTAGCTGTTCGGCCCGTTACAGCAACACGTACCAACATAAAGTACTGACTTTTTTTCCAGTCGGACGACTCTTGGAGTGATCGAATAGCTTGCTCTAGGGCAGCTAGCGTCCATTCGGTTGCATCTGCAATCGCTGCACGAGTTTGGGTAAGCTGCTCGTCCACGAGCTTTGGATCTGCCTTTTTTAGCAACAGCTCTCTGTCATGGCTAATCGGACGGTAGAAAAAGTCTGTAAGACTCTCGATGTCCTTGAGGGTAACAAGTCGCTCGCTAACCAGTGGCAAAATTTCTGCCAGCTTTTCTTGCGGAAAATCTTCAGGTAGATATTTTTGTATTTGAGTAGTAAGTTGTTCTGCTGAAAGTTTGCGAATATACATGCCATTGAGCCAATTAAGTTTCTGCATGTCAAAAACGACAGATTTAGCACTGATTTGTGCTGGGTTAAACTCTTTGATGTATTCATCCAAACTTAAAATTTCGCGTTGATCTGCTGGAGCCCATCCCAAAATCATAAAGAAGTTGAGTAATGCCTCTGGCAAGTATCCATTGTCTAAGAATGATTGCGCAGAGACTGTGCCTTTGCGTTTGCTCATTTTTCCCTGGCCATCAGGATTTAAAAATACTGGAATGTGCGCATAGACGGGAGGTTGCCAACCAAAGGCAGCATAAAGCAAAATATGTTTGGGTGTTGAGCTAATCCACTCTTCACCTCGGAGAACATGGGTAATCTGCATCAAATAGTCATCAACTACCACTGCTAGGTGGTAAGTGGGAAAACCATCAGATTTAAGCAAAACCTGATCGTCAATAGTATCAGACTCAATTGTGATTTGACCACGTATTAAATCAGTAAAGCTAATTGGTTGGTGGTCAGGCACTTTTAGGCGTATAACATAGGGCTTGTCTTCGGTTAAATTTTTTTGAATGATATCTGGTGAAAGACCGCGACAGTGCCGATCGTACTTAGGAAGCTGTTTATGTGCAATCTGCTCTTCACGCATCTGCTCCAAGCGATCTTTAGTACAAAAGCAAAAGTAGGCTTTGCCATTTTTGATGAGCGTATCAACATATTCTTTGTAGATGTGCAGCCGCTGAGACTGTACGTAGGGAGCAAACGGCCCGCCCTTGTCAGGGCCTTCATCCCAATCAAGTCCGTACTGCTGAATCACCTGCATAATACGTTCAACAGCACCATCCACTTTGCGGTCTTGATCTGTATCCTCAATGCGCAGGATAAATTTACCAGCATTTTGCTTGGCAAAAGCGTAGTTTTTTAGTAACGTAGCAATGTGTCCTACATGATACTCACCAGTCGGACTGGGTGCCATGCGGGTTCTGACAATTGGATTCATAGTACTGCTTTAAAATATTCTATTACTTTGTTGTAGTTGGTTGGCTTTGTAGTATATACCCTGGGTCAAGTGCGCTGACATAGCCAATGAAGTCACCATCACCCTTAAATACATAGATTGGTTGGTAGTACTCTTGAAAGGTGGTACTTTCATAGTATCCTAGCTCGACTGTGCGAATAACTGCAGGCTCTGCAGTACCCTTATTGGCAACGTACCCCTCACCAGCTTGCAGTCGTGCCCAGGCACTTTGTGGACTGCGCAGGAAGTAGGTCTCTGCACGCTCGTAGAGAATTGGGTAGATTTGCCGAACTAACTTGACTATACTATTACCACTTCTACCCGCAGAAACTATAGCGTGAATGCTGCCGGTTGAGCCGTCCTCAGTGTAGGGCTTATATATGCCGTCAACGGGAGTACGGTTGAGGTCAACTTGTACAAAGTTGGCTTCTGAAACCGCAACAGCAGGTTTAAGCTGACCACCTACAGCTTTTAGAAGTTTCATCTCCGCAGAACTTGAGGCAACGTCGGGGGGTAGCAAGCTGCCTATACCAAGAAAACTCTTAACCTGTTGCTCGGCATCAAAATTGGTAGGTAAGTCACCCTCAAGTATTAACTCAGGACGATTTAAAAAGTCAGTGGTATAGGTGAGGTTGTGATCAATGATATCGTAATCAAAGGTGGTAGTGAGCGGTTGGATCTTAGTCCAGCGGTAGAGTCGGGTACTGACAATCTCAGGTTTGCTCGTAAATCCATAGCGCTCAGCAATATCTTGAGCGTTTTCCGCATCAAGAAGATTAACACTATTTTTTGTCATCATGAAAACCTTGGCACGGTCACCAAAGTTGGGTAGTCCGCCTGAAGCTGTTTCAAGTCGGTAACTGGCTGGCTTGTCATCACTCGATTGAGCAGGAAAAGCAATAGCAGGCAACCCTCCAAAACCTTCAGTAGGAGCAGGTGGAGGGGGCGGGTTCATGGCATTGTAAAATGCAACACTCGCTGTCAGCGCTACCCGTCCAACCATAAGCAAGACAAGTGCAGATAAGCCGTACTTTACTACATTTCGCCCTACTTTTGTAACTTTTGTGAGAGTAAAACCCTCATCTTGTTTTCTTGCCATATTTTTGCAACTAGTAAATATATTGTAGCAAGGTTTTGAATGATAGAATACAAGCTATATGCACTTGAGTATTTTTACCCTTTTCCCAGATTTTTTTACCACACCACTCCAGTCTTCGATGCTCAAGCGAGCGCAAACTGCAAGTGCTGTGAACTATGAAGTAATCAATATTCGTGACTTTGCTCAAGATAAACATAAAGTGACTGATGACCGACCGTTTGGTGGTGGCCCTGGTATGGTACTGATGGTAGAACCAATTGCTCGAGCGCTAGAGGTTTGGCACAAACAATGGCCTAGTGAGCAGTTTGCTACAAAAGTAATCCTCACCTCTGCTAAAGGAAAAGTATTTACTCAAAGTGTGGCACTCGAGTATACAAAAATTGATGCACTAGCAATTATCTGTGGGCACTACGAGGGGGTGGATGAACGAGTTGCAACGTACCTTGTTGATGAGGAAGTGCGAATTGGTGATTATGTTCTCACCGGTGGCGAACCTGCTGCTTTAGTTATGGCAGATGCGGTGACGCGCTTACTCCCTGGAGTTCTGGGTAATGTTGAGAGTAATCAAGCTGAGTCACATAGTAATCCCGGACAATTAGGCTTTCCACAGTACACACGGCCAGCAATCTACAACGACTGGAAGGTGCCTGATGTGTTGTTGGGCGGACATCACGCTGAGATTGAAAAGTGGCGCACAGAGCAACGTAAGAGTGGGTGAGATAGTAAACATATCTATGGATTTGTACTATATTAGCTCTTTAATTTGTGGTAACTTTTTGTGAAATAGTAGTAATTCTAACTACAGGTCTTTGCTTAGTACCAATATACCTTGGGCATTTCTCTTTGCACATTGGCACCCCATCGACAAAATCTCCCTGTATCTCCACTGACTTATTCAGATACTGCTCTAAATTTACTGGACTTGAACTAATAAATAATGAAAGTGTGTCAGCTGTATTCTGGTCACTTTCGTTAACACCATATTTATAGTACGTAAGTGTGTAAAGACCATCCCATTCAGTAATAATATAATCAGCGTTTGCATCAGATAGAGGAAAGATTGAATAACTATCTGCTTTGCTTACCTGTTGGCCTGAGTAAAGTAGTTTACTGATTAGTAGCAAGGAAATTAAAACAAGAAAAAGAAAAGTAAAGATTCTCATAGTTGTATAGTAAGTATATGCTATGTGCAGACTGCCAATTTTGGCAGTCTGCACTGGAACGGGAACTAACTACTAACAGTTGTACTCAACCAACGTTTTTGTGCCGTTTCCAATATACGGATATGCTCCACGATAGCGGCTAAAAACCCAAAAGTCGATATGGTTATTGCCTTGTCCAGCAACCCCTGCCCAAATTGTCCAAACACTGATGTTGATGCGAATTGGACCATTCACATAATATGCAGCTTTGATTGATTTAAGCTTGGAAGGGTAGAGTGGAACACGGTGAACAAATGCATGTTCAACATAAGGATTGGGGTTAATTTGCAAGATTGTACCCGTAACAGTACAAGTGGCAGCGTGTGCAACGTGTACGTTAGCTGGCAAAATCATTCCTCCAAAGCTTACTGTCAACAGCAGCAAACCCAGCAGAACAGTCCTTGTCAAATTACCTTTTACTGGGCAATTTGACAGTGAAGGTGACTTGCGCATTTCATATTGTCCTTTCTTTGCGCAACAAACGAAGTTAGTAGTAAGTTAACGAGCGTTACTCAAGCTTTTCGCTATCACCCTGGCTAGTCAGCGGAGAGCAAATTGCTAAAGTAGATGGATTATCACTACATAGCACCAGGTTTTCAATGAAGCAAAATTATGTAAGTTTTGTGTACTGAGTTTGTGCAAATGTAATAGACTATTTGTGTATATAATCAAGTTGTATGGATAAAACAGTCACCCCAGATTCTAACGAAGTACCTTCTCAAACTACTCACTTTAGAAGTGTGGAGAAGATGGGAATGGTTTTTGCAGGTTTATTCGCATTAGTTAGTTTTGCACTGTACCTGAAAATCCCCAGTACGATACTTGAAGTTCTCCCTACTTTGCCACAACCATCAGCTATGCCTACAACTTTGCCATCACCAAGTCCTCAAACACATAGTTTCGAAAAGACAACGATCGATGAGCCCTATGCCTTTGTCAGGGAAAAAGCAGTTTGGCTTAAAAAAGGTGCTGAGCTACTCAAAATTAGCTCAGATGGACAGGTAGTGTATGAACAAGTACTTAGCCCAGACGCTATGTTTCTTGCCTATATCTGGGCTGATGATCAAGCAGCTATACAGACAGATGCACATACACTCACTTTAGTAAATCTTACTACAGGGGAATCAAAGAACATCTATTCAGTTAAGGGTACCGAGATCCCAACTAAGTTGGAGTATGATAATTTCAGGTTTTACGATCATATCTCACACATTAATTTCTCAGATGATTCTCAGCTCTTTGCATTTAGCACTCGTCAAGCAATTTTTATAACAGATCCGCGTTCTTTTTTAGTTAAGCAAGTTTATATAAATAGAGATAATACATCTGCAAGAAGGGAAACTGATTTATTGTATGGCATGGGTTCGTTGAGTTTTTCGCCTGATAAAACAAAACTTTTTGTAACCTTTGGTTATTATGAGGGAGTGGGCTCTTTTGTCTTAAACTTACAAACAAAAGCTCTCAAAGAAGTTGGAAACGATTACCATGGATATGGAAATACTGTTTTGGGTTGGGTGGACTCAAGATATTTACTTACTACTAAATCATATTCTGCAAATTATAAGGATCAAGAAGTAATTCTTAGCTATGACACTACAACTGATGAAGAAAAAGAACTATTTATTTTGCCCAAGATGCGCTCATATTCAACAATTATCTTGAATAATAAACCGTACCTTCTAACCGAAAACCTACTGGAAGATCCTAAAAGACCTCTGATTTTGACACAACTACCACTTGATATAGATGCAGTACAACCAATCCAGATAATTGAATATGGTACTATAGATGATCAGCTAGTAGGAAAAATAGTAATTGGAAGCCCTTTTGATAACAATATCAGTAATATGCATATATACTCCTACCTCAGTAAAAAGGTAAGTGATAGAAAAATTTTATTAGCGTCTGAGCAGAAGTACTATGTCTATGATTTGCTTAATCAAAAACTGGAGCTACTAGAAGACAATCTTAGTGTTGAACCGTACTAAATGATTGAGGCAGTACTGCAGATCTAGGATTGCATGCTGTCTGCGATACTACTTACCGCAAAATTTATGTTACTGCGTAGTTTTTGAGTATCGAGTGCAGTATTCTTCTGATATGGTCGCTCGCTTGTTTTGAGATACTCAGCCAGTGATCCTTCTTGAACTACAGCTGGGTCAATGCCGTTGGCTTCTGCTACAGCTCGCGCAAACGCATAGTCAGTCCACTGCTCGCCACTACTAGCATGAAACAGTCCGGTGGTTTGGGTGCGGATCGCCCAATCAATTACTCGGGCAAAGTCAGGAATGTAGGTTGGGCCAAAGAAGTGATCCCTAAACTGTGGGTAGAGTGTCCCTGCTTGCAACCCAGCCAGTATGCGGTGGACTATATCAGCTTTAGGAAATGTATCAGGTCTAAACGGCTGATCTATCCGCAAGGTTGTCCAGCTCTGGGCAGTGTTCTCAACGGCTTCTTCTGCCCACGACTTTGTCTGCCCATACCACTCAATCGGATTAACAGAATCTGTCTCGGTATACAGCCCTTCTTTAGTCCCATCAAAAACATACGCCGTGCTGATATTGATCAACTGTGCTCCCAAAGCATTGGCTGCTTGTACCATCGTCTCTGTGCCCACAACATTGACCTGATAGGCACTTCCTGCTTTGTTACCGCTCTGTTTCCATGCGCCAGTGACGTCGGTGTAGGCTGCAAAATGCACAATCGCACGCACCTCTTTTCCAGTCAATGCGCGCATCACTTGGTCATATTTGGTAATGTCCACAGGCTCCACTGGATCACTGATATCCAGCTGTATAAAGTCATATGCTGCTGCAAAGTCACTGAGGAATCGCGAGCCAACCAAACCTTTACCACCGGTTACTGCCACTACTGGTTTCATATTTTTCCCTCTGCTTTTGGTTATCCTTTTTGTATATCCCAAACGGCAGCTCCAAAATGATCCCAGGGCAATCTATATTCGTCTGGAGCAGTTACATCAAACTGGGTAGTTGTGGCATAGAATAAATACATCGGCTCGCTATAACAATTTTTAGCGCCGTGGGCCACACCATTTGGAATTCGCAGAAGGGTAGCCTTTCCACCACCTAAAACAATGCGCTCATGTTGATCAAAACTCTCAGAGCCTTCACGCAAATCATGCAGATTAACAAGCAAACGATGTGAAGGTGGGACAAACCACAGATCTTCTTGGGTCTTGTGAATATGGTAGGCTTTTACGGCTTCTGGCATCATCACGGAAAAACTGACTTGCGCTACAGAAAAAGGCTGTTGTAGCCCTGTCACTTCGCCATTTTGCATTCTAAAAACCTCAGTAAAGTTGCCGCCATCATCAACATTCAGCTGCAACGGGATTTTTTCAACTCCGATAATCTGACTTTTTTTACTATATTCTTGTACCGTTAAAACTCTGTCGTACTGTGCGGCAATCTGCATGGGCTCCTTTGTGTCGTATCCTCACTATATTTTTACTTGGTGTACTGCTGCGCAAAATATTCTTTATTTTGTTCTTTAAGTGGTCGCCACCAGGCTTCATTGGCCTGATACCAGGCTACTGTACGGGCCAGTCCTTCTTCAAGCGTCACTGATGGCTGCCAGCCTAGTTCCTGATGTAGCTTACTCCAATCAACACTATACTTACGGTCATGTCCGGGGCGGTCTTTGACAAACTCGATCTCGGACTCACTTTTACCGAGTATGTGCACGAGCATCTTCACCAGATCTAGATTGGAAACATCCTTAACCATCCCACCGACTAAATAAGTTTCACCGGTCTTTCCTTTGCCAAGAACAGCAGCAATGGCACTACAGTGATCCTGGACATAAAGCCAGTCTCGGACATTCAAACCATCCCCATACACTGGTACCTTTTTACCTTCAATCAGATTGGTGATAGCGAGTGGAATCAGTTTTTCAGGAAAATGATACTCACCATAGTTGTTGGAGCAGTTGGTGATAGTAATGGGCAGTCCGTACGTTTCGCCGTATGCACGCACTAGATGATCGGAACCAGCCTTGCTGGCAGAGTAGGGGCTGCGCGGATCATAAGGAGTTTGAAGGGTAAACTTCTCTGAGCCCTCCAGTGGTAGTGAGCCAAAAACTTCATCAGTTGAAATGTGATGAAAGCGTTGGACTTGGTGTGTCAGTGCTGCTTGTAACAATACTTGTGTACCAAGCACGTTGGTGCGTACAAACCCACCTGGATTAGTGATCGAGCGGTCGACGTGGGTTTCTGCAGCAAAATGAACGACAGCAGTCACCCCTTGCATGAGTTCATTGACAAGTTTGCCGTCACAGATATCTCCTTGGACAAATTGATAGTTTGGTAGATCAGCAACGTCACGGAGTGACTCAAGGTTGCCAGCATAGGTGAGGAGATCAAGGTTAATAACCAGATCGTCAGGATGATTTTTAATCCAATAATGCACAAAGTTGCTGCCGATAAACCCTGCACCACCAGTAATTAACAGTTTCTGTGACATAACGTTTCCTATAGTATACCGTATTAGTCTATGATGGGCGTTTTCTGCTCATCAAGAGCTGCTGCATAGTCATCTAACAACGTATTGTACTTTTGTTCAAGTTTGCTGTAGCGATCTTGTAACAATTTATATTTGCGATCAGAAGTTTTACGCTGTGCATGAAAAAAACCGCCCAGCAACGATAAGATAACGCAAAGTACCACCAAAATCCGTATCAAGTTCTTCTGAGAAACTGGGAGGGTGGATTTTTCCATATGTTTATTTGTAATCTGTAGTATTGAAATTGTCGAGTAGCAGCTCACTGCTTCTGTGCAGGTACGAGCTCAAGATCTCTCTGTACTTCTTGTTTAAACTTTTCTAGATCACGAATTTCGTAGACCCAAGTTTTATACTTGGCAATTGGGGGATTGTTGAGCACGCCTTGTGGATCAGCAGGGTAAATAGAGAGTGTGTGGGGTTTTTGAGTGATAGAACTCTTATGAGGATAGAGCTGCTTGCCAGTGGCAACTATTTCACTCAGAGGAAAAACACTGCCAAAACTTTCAGCATAGAGTTTATACAGTTCGCCTGCAAGTGTGGGGTTGGTGAGTACTTGCGGATCAAGTACTTTTTTCATCAGTGCGTCAATTACTGCCTGCTGGCGTTGACCTCGACTAATGTCGGTACCCACATCTCCTTCACTATGACGACTGCGCATATACTTGAGTGCACGCTCTCCTTGCATCAGTTCAGAACCTTGAGTAAATGTGATGGTCTCATAGAGTTTAGCAGGATCACGCTCGGTAGTAATAGCAACATCACTGCGAGGAAACTCAGTGTCGGTAAATCCAACTGCAACAGCTACCTGCACACCGCCAACGGTGTCGATGAGTTTGGCGACTGTATCCATAGTCAATACGACGGTGTGGTGAATAGGCACGCCTGTTAGTTGCTCAATCACCTCGCGAGGAAACTGCTCAGGCTGTTCAGGATATCGAGTCATGCCATAGGAGTAGAGCGAATTAATTTTTGTTTTATATTCTGAACTCCAGATGTCACGTGGAAACGAAAGGGAGTAAATTGTTCCTGTGGTGAGATCAACAGAGACAAGCATCATTGTATCGGTAAGTGGAGGAACATTGCCTCGATTGGCAAGCGTATCGGTACCCAGTAGCAAGATATTTTTTCTTCCCTGTGTTTGTTGTGGGGAGGTCTGCCAACCAGTTTCAGCCATGGTTCTCAGCTGCGAGAGGGAAACCCCACTTACTTGAGAAAACTGCCGCAACTGCGTATAGGCGTACCCAGCAATAGCAATCGCTGTGATCAGGAGCATGACTACTGCAAAGAAGATTGCTAAACCAGTAGCCTTCAAGAACAATCTCCAAAAACTAAGTTCTTGCTCAGGCGCAAGTTTTGGTTCGTGTAATCGACTATCTGCAGATGGTACTTGAGCTGTAGCTGCGTCTTCAACAAGTGGCGGTAGCACAAGGTTACGTGATTTTGACATCTGGTGAGGAGTTTTTATTTGTTTTGGCACAACTACACTAATCTTACCATGAGACAGCGCAATGGTAAGTAGGTTACAATAAGTTCCATGTATTTTTTACAACTTCGCTCCTGGGTTGTTTGGTTGGTTCTAGCCAGTATAGTCTTGGTTAGCTCTTGGCCATTACTCCGTTCAGAAATGTTTTATACACATGATTTTGTGCATGGTGTACGGATTGCAGAAATGACTCGAGCTCTCAAAGACGGGCACTTCCCAGTGCGGTGGAGTAGTAATTTTGCCTATGGATATGGCATGCCACTATTTGAGTTTTATGCACCACTTCCGTTTTATGTAGGGGCTCTTTTTTACTTGTCGGGTTTTTCATTGATTATCAGCTCTAAACTACTGTTTTTGCTGCCAAATGTGCTGACTGCGCTAGGTGCCTATCTACTAGGGAAGAGAATAAGTGGTGTCAGGGGAGGACTCGTGGCTGCTGCACTTATTACGCTAGCTCCATACCGTGGTATGAATTTATTTATTAGAGGTGCTATTAGCGAAACCTGGGGTATTATGGCCTTAGTATGGTTGTTATATGCCACTGTGCTAACAGTCAAAAAAAATGTATATGGTCCAATTATTTTAGTAGTAAGTTTAGTCACACTCTATCTCAGTCATAACTTAACAGTAATTATTGGGCTACCCTTTGTGGGACTCTGGACTATAGTTTGGATTTGGCTGGAACATAAAAAGAGTAATCATCCTTGGCTGTTCAGCTGGCAGAGAGTGAGAAAAGATATCTTCTTATTTGGTTGCTATTATTTGTTATCAGTTGGTATAGCAAGTTTTTATTTACTGCCACTTTTTATTGAGAAAGATTTTACAAAAGTTGAAAATGCGACGACTGGAGGTTATTTTGACTATCACTTACATTTTTTATATATTCGACAATTTTTTAGACCTGAGTGGGGATATGGCGGCTCTGAATGGGGACCAGATGACAAGCTGCCGTTTTTTTTGGGTTACGCACAGTACTTTGGACTGTGTATAGGCGTTCTGGGAACAGCGTTGGCAGGTTGGAAAGTATGGTATCACAAAGAGAGAAAAGAGGATCTAAGTTTTTGGCTGCTACTGGTAGCTCTGTGTAGCTTAGGAGTGTCACTCTTTATGACGCTTGCTAAGTCTGCCTCAATTTGGGAGGCTCTTTCGTTTATGAAGTATATTCAGTTCCCCTGGCGTTTCTATGCAGCAGCAGGTATCTATATTGGCATTGTTGCTGCTCTAGGCATACAGCTGGTATCTAAAAGATGGACACTGGGCCTGACTGTAATACTTGTAGCTGTAGCATTGGCAGGTAATGGACAGTATTTTAAACCAGAAAAATATTTAGAAGATCCACATCTTTTATACTATGATGATCCGCTGAGAGTGCAGTGTCACATGTCAGGAATCCTGCCAGACTATATCCCAAAAACCTTAGCAGATACGAGTACTCCGCCTCGGCAGTTGCTGCGTTGTGGTGCGGTCGACTGTCAAGAACTATTGGTTGTGAGAGATAGTACGCAGTACAAAGAATTTGACTTTGTATTGCCTCAAACAGCCACCGTTGTGGCAAGTATTGCTGACTTTCCAGGCTGGAAACTGCAAGTTAATGGTCAAGACCGAGACATTACTACAGACTCGCAGGGGCTTATCTCAACTGAGTTGCCAGCAGGTAAATACAATCTGAAGATTTGGTTTGGTGCAACAGCACTTCGCAAACTGGCCGACATGATCTCATTGGCGAGTAGTACAATTTGTATTACATGGATTATATGGACTGTGCAGGTTACTAAGAAAAAAATATGAGTCAAGTTACAACAGATCTAGTGCAAACTACCCCTTTGGATGCCGATGAAGCTATTGGTGAGGTAGATTTACAGAGTATCAAAAAACGTTCCATTGGTGGTGCAGTCTCATATTTTTTGCGAACCATTTTTTTAAATGGTATCGGAGTAGCTGCAGCAATTATCTTGGGTTTTGTATTTTCACCAGAAGATTTTGGATTGTACGGTTTAGTGCTACAGTTCATTGGGATTTTGATTTTCTTCTCAGATATTGGTTTGGCGGCTGCCTTGATTCAAAAACAGCAAGAGCCATCAGAGATCGACTATGCTACGGTTTTTACTGTTCAACAAATCCTATCTTGGGCAATTGTTTTGGTGTGTGTCGCCATAATTACTGCTGGACTACAAAGTCAACAACTGGTAGAGCAATTCCCTGAGAGTTGGCAATTTTTAGTATACTGGCTAGTTATACTTAATCAAAAGCTAGGAAGCACTGGGTACTGGATAATGTTTACCCTAGCACTTTCATTTCCCCTTGCAGCGCTTAAAACAATTCCTTCAATTAAACTCGAGAGAAAACTTGATTTTTCAAAGTTAGTAATTCCACAAATTGTCGAGCAGATTTCTTTTTACTCCTTACTTATTTACCTGGCTTTAGAGGGCTTTGGGGCGATTTCCTATGCCTATGCAATTATTTTCCGCTCAATTTTTGGTGTGATAGCGATGTATAGTATCGCTCCCTGGATGATTAAGGTGGGTATCTCTCAGTCTTCATTGCAGTCATTACTTCGCTTTGGTGTTAAGTTTCAACTTAATGATGCACTTGCTCGTATTAAGGATCAATTATTTTTTGCGGTGCTTGGTATCTATCTACCACTCAACCAATTTGGGTATATTCAGTGGGCAAAATCATGGTCACTCAATCCATACAACCTAACAGTTCAAAATGTTATGGCAATCACGTTCCCAACCTTTTCTAGGCTCCAGCATAATAAAGAGTACCTACGCAAAGCTATTGAAAAATCACTTTTTTTTATTAGTTTATTAATTTTTCCAATTTTAGTGGGAATGTCTGTCTTCATTACCCCATTACTTACTGTTGTACCTGGATATGCCAAGTGGTCTCCTGCGATCATTAGTTTAATCTTCTTCCTACTAGACATTGCTTGGAGTGCTATTGGTACACCACTCATTAATGCGCTTTCAGCGATTGGTAAAATCAATATCACCCTAAAAATAATGATACTGCGAACCGTCCTAACCTGGGTGGGAACGCCACTTGCAATGTATCTCTGGGGTTTTAATGGTGTAGCAATTGCCACTTTTGTTATCAATAGTACTTCATTAATTCCAATATGGTACGTGCATCAGTTTGCAGCTGTAGATGTATGGGGAGCAGTTTGGCGTCAACTGCTTGCTGCCATCTGCATGACCATAGTAGGCGTACTGGGTTTACAGTATTGGGGAGAAAGCTGGGTTACATTGGTTTTAGGAATGTTTATAGCTAGCATAACCTACCTAGTTGTTTTATTCAGTGTGGGTCAAAAAATTATTCTGAAAGAGATTAAGAGTGTAATAAGTAAATAAATATGGCAAAACTTAGTATGTTCTTTTACAATATTTTGACAATGTATAGGCAAACTATTATTCTAGTGCTACTTTTCTTTGCAGCGTTTTTTTGGCACAGTTGGTATGGTTTGAGTCACTTTAATTTTCAGCAAGATGTGGCGCGAGACATTCTTATTACTCGTCAATGGTACCAAGAGGGAAGAATTTTAATTGCATACGGACCAAAAACTAGTATAGGCAATTTCTATTTACCACCACTCTACTATCAACTATGCCTGACTTTAGCATATCTTTTTCCAAATGCCTCATTTGCTATGTTCTGGTTAACAATTTTAGTTGAGTCGTTTACACCTATACTAATTTTTCTAATACTCAAGTCACTTTTTGATGAAAATAAAGCTCTCATTGCAAGCAGTCTATATATTGTATGTATATACCCTATGCTATTTGGAAGTTTTGCCTGGAATCCAAACATGATCCCCTTTTTAACAACTGCTATGCTGTATTTATTACTCAGGTATTATCAAGAAAAAAAACGACATTTTTTGTCTTTAGCAACTATTTGTGTTGCTATCGCCTGTAATTTTCATTATCAATCTGTAATGTTATTGCCATTTATAGCAACATTTTGTGTAGTGAGTATCTACAAAGATAGGCAAACACTGTGGTATTGGGTTCTCGGAATAGTAGTTTCGGCACTAACCCTAGTGGGGTATGTTGTTGGCGAGTATCATAGTGACTTTCAAAATACCCATACAATACTCAATTACTTTACCGGTGAACATAGAGCAATATACGAAAGAGTTTCAAAACCTGCATTTGTTCTTAATTTTCTCCCAGATTTTATTGAAAGGGTAATGACTGGTGATACCAGGTACTTTGGCTATATTTCAATTGGTAGAATACTATTTTTAATCGGTGTGCCAATTATGACTTGGATGGCTTGGGCTAGGCGTAAAAAGGACATCCGACATTTCATTATTTTGTGCTTTTTTGTTTCACTATTTATTATGCTTCGAGTTTATAGAGGTGACAAATTGGATTACTACATGAGTCCACTTTTTATTTTGCCAGTCTTTCTAGTGGCATATCTTTTAGAATTTCACAAGATTTTTAAAGTCTTGATTATAGCTATTGCATTCTACATAGCACAATTCTTAATTAAGACACCAAAAGTTGATCAGTATCTTGATTTACAAATTGCATCTCAACAAATACATGCAATGCAAAAGGACACAGATGCGCGCTTTTACTTTTATGATGAAACTTTTGTAAATGTCTTTGCATTTGGATTACAAAAATTTACTGATATAAAAATTAATCAAAATGATAGCGATATTATTGAAGTTTGCAAGGTAAGTGAAGTCTGTATATTTGATGGCACTCCTCAATGCAAACACAGTAGAGAGTATACAATAATGGCTAGACTAAAGTGGGAAGCTGGCTATGTGCCAGAATATATATACACAACCGAGCAGTTTCAAATCGTTAAAGGAAAACTAATTAA
>JBILVZ010000009.1:0-35105 GCA_044370175.1 Methylococcaceae bacterium | reverse complement strand
ATAAGCCTCACAGCTTCTCTTGTCTCGACAACCTTGTGCAGTATAGCTACGTCCTTGAAACTTTGGATGGCCAGAAGTTGACTGAAGGCAGCGTGAATGCCGGTTGTAGCAACGAAGGCCAACAGCCAGACCCTGTGACGCCGACATGCACGATCGCCACTACTGTGGAAGCCAATTCTGTTAACTATGCGGTCTCATGTACTCAGCCTGGCTGGTACAATTTGAAGTTCGGAGACGGTGGCAACACTCACATTGAAAGCGGTACAAATAAGCCTCACAGCTTCTCTTGTCTCGACAACCTTGTGCAGTATAGCTACGTCCTTGAAACTTTGGATGGCCAGAAGTTGACTGAAGGCAGCGTGAATGCCGGTTGTAGCAACGAAGGCCAACAGCCGCAGCCTGACCTAACCCATAAACTCTATTGCCCACTCATCACGCGCTAATTGACCAAACTCCCTCCGGGGGGAGAGCGCAAACAGTATCACTGGTTAGCCCCCGGAGGCTAATCATGGAAGTAAATTGTGTTGCCCCCGTACGCAAGTACGGGGGATAACCTGAGTGCTGAAGCTACCGCTTCAGCATTGAGGCTATCAAACCAAGTACAAAGTACAACTAGAAAATATATGAATACAAACTGGTTATCATCACTCGCCCTTTTCATTAGTGTGGCCTTGTGTGGTGCGCTTATTTTGGCTGCCCAGTACTTCATCTTCATGCCTATGCTTGATGATGCCAAAGCCACCAATCAACTGAGTGGTCCTGCCACGACTATTAATCTATTACAACCATATCTGCCTACAGATAAAAAAATACAGAACTGTAAAGATATTGCTGATGGTCGTTCACTGCCATCTGATACCACTTGTTTAATTGCTCCTGATGAAGCGTTTCAAAGTTACTCTGCTGTTAAAGTCTGGAGTTATACTGAGAAAAATTGGGTCAACCCACCTGGCTATATCGAAGCTGGCCAACGCACAGTCGTTAATCCTGCTGAGTATCAGCCTGGGTTACCTGCGCCAGTCATTCTCAACTGTCCTTGGGGTTGTACTTTAGGGTATCCTTAAAGCTATAAAAATATGTTCGTTACATCTTCTAATACCACTGATCCTACTCCAGAGCCACAAGCTCAGCCAGTAGAGTTTAATTCAGAGCAAGTAGCGTCTACTGTTAGTGTTGATCCTATACTTCCGGAACTGCAGCCAGAGATGCCACAGCAACAACCTCAGATTACAACTCCGTGGTGGAAGTTATTACTCCTCACTCTACTCAGTGCTGTGGCCAACTATGCATTAGCAGCAGGACTACTTCAGATTAGAATCGACCAGCCAAGCTGGGCAGCACCACTCACTAAAATTGCAGACGCAGAAAATCCTGGTCAAACCATTAGCGACCAAATTACAGTGAGTAATCTTTTTTACAAATGGGACAGTTACTACTATGTTACGATTGCTCAAAATGGCTATGATGATGTAGCTTTTAATACTAGCAAACGATACAACTGGGCTTTTTTCCCTTTGTATCCAACTCTATTAAAGCTCGCGACTAGCATTCCATGGCTACCACAAACCACTGATTCCTATCTTATTACTGGTATGCTTCTCAGTAATATTTTCCTATTTGCTAGCTTACTTGTCTGGAAAAGACTGGCTAATCTACTGAAACTGACACAAGGCAACTGGAACCTCTTTTTGATTTTCTTGCTACTGTTTCCAGTATCGTATGTCTATCATTTTGTATTTACCGAGAGCTTGTTCTTATTCCTCTCATCTCTAGCCTTACTATGGATGGCTGAGCGCAAGTTCTTACCAGCAGCCTGGATTACTGGCCTGGCAGCTGCTACGCGTGTTACTGGGATTTTCTTGGTGCCGCTCCTCTTGTATAGCTACTACCGTGAAAATATGAAAACTGAGAAAAATTTAGCAGACTTCGCCTGGCTTACTGGATTAAGCTTGATTTCACTTACACCGCTGGCCTTATTTTTTAATTATTTAGCAGCGTTAACAGGTGAGTTACTAGCTCCACTCAAGATCCAAGCAGCATGGAATAATGATGGATTTGTTCCCTTCAGCAGCTTTATTGGTTACTTCAAAGACTATGGTTTTACCTTTCATTCAGATCATGGACTCTCAATCTTACTATTATGTATCTCTTGGCTTTTGGTGATTTGGTCGGGTTATCAGCTCTATAGTAAGAGACATACTCTTACTACTACTCAGCTACTTATGTGGCTGTTTACTGTAGCACTAGTATTTATCAATAGCTCAGTAAATAGTCGAAGTAGCATTTTTCGCTATACGACAACAATTCCTTATTTATTTGTAATTCTAGGATACTTTTTTAATGGCAAAATAACTCGCTGGTTAAGTCCTTCGGTTATGGGAGTATTTTTACTTTTCCATGTAGTATTCCTAGCATTTTTCCTCTGGCAAATTCCTATTTATGGTTTTTAAGCACTTTAGATTTTAGTACATACTCTGTTGTACTATAGCTTACTTTAATATCCTATAATTGTTGACTAAGCGCCCATCTTATAGTAAAATATGCATATAAGAAATATGAAAAAAACAGTTAAAAAATTAGCTAGCTTATCTATCTTTTTCCCTGCTTATAACGAGGAAAAAAATATCGGCCATGCTATATATCAAGCTTTACGGCTTGCTCCACAAGTAAGTGATAGTTTTGAAATTATTGTGATTAATGATGGAAGTAAAGATAAAACAGCCTCAGTTGTTAAGAAAATTGCTCAAAAGCATTCAGAAGTCCGCTTAATTACACAACGCAATCGTGGCTATGGCGGTGCACTTAAACGTGGTTTTAAAGAATCACGAAATGAGTGGATATTTTTCACAGATAGTGACCTGCAGTTTAATATTCAAGAACTAAAGAAATTTATTAAGCATACCCAGAACTGTCAAGTAGTTTTAGGATATCGCCGTAATCGTGCAGAGGGCTGGAAGCGTCAACTTATTGCATCCGCTTTAAAAATTTGGAATCGTATCCTTTTAGGATTTCCACGTCGCATTAAAGATATCGATTGTGCTTTTAAGTTACTACACAAAGATGTTGTGCGTTCAATTGAGCCATTATTTTCTGACGGTGCTATGGTCTCTACCGAATTATTACTTAAAATTCACAGAGCCCGTTACCCTTATTATCAAGTAAGCGTAACTCACTACAACCGTCAGCACGGTACACCAACGGGCAATAATATTAGAGTAATCACTAAAGCTGTACAAGATACTTTTACACTGCAAAAGTCTCTCAGCTATTTGAGCTTTAACTCAGCATATCAACGTGCCTTTTCACGCATCCCGACTATTTAAATGAAGCCTGGTATACTGAAAGTAGTAGCGAAGAAGAGTTGAGAAATGTTTTCAAAAATTCAATCTCTAGTTCAAAAATTGCTGACCCCCACCTATTTGTGGCCACTGGGTTTGTTTGCTATTTCACTTATTATTGCGGTAGCAAACTTTAAAGCAGGTGTCTGGCTTACAGGCTGGGACACACTTCATCCTGAGTTTGATTTCTCTCTCAACTTCCAGCGTATGCTCTTTGGTGCGTGGAGAGAAGACCAAGGCCTTGGCGCTGTGGCAGCCCACTCACACATGAGTGATCTTCCAAGAATTGCAATGCTTTGGCTGTTTTCTTGGATTATGCCTCTACAGAGTGTGAAGTTTGTCTATGTCTTGCTCTGTTTAGTGCTTGGACCACTGGGCATATACGCGTATGCATCTCAAAGTATTTTCAAAAAACATACACAAGCATCATTGCTTGGTTTTATTGCTGGTTTAGTCTATCTCTGTAATTTAGGTACTGTGCAACATTTTTATGTAGTTTTCGAGATGTTTGCTGTTCAGTTTGCAGCAATTGGCTGGTTATTTTGGTATGCAACAGAGTTTGTCACTCAAGGTAAATCACGCTGGCTTTTGTACTTTGCAGTTGCAGCACTCCTTGCGACACCTATGGCATATGCCTCTACTTTGTGGTTTGCATTTGCACTGGGCATTGCCGTCTATTTACTTTTATATAGTCTTCTTTCTAAATCAAAACTATACTTCTCACGAACAGTTTTAGTAGGTCTTATTTTAGTAGCTGTCAATACTTTTTGGCTCCTTCCCAATGTCTACTTTATACTTTCTGGTGCATCAAAGATTCCTCAAGTTTCGCATATTAATGAACTTTTCTCACCTGAGGCATTTTTGCACAATCAAGCATATGGAACTTTGTCACATGTGGCTTTACTGCGAAATTTCTTGTTTAACTGGACTCAGTATGAGTCCAGTACCAATACTTTTGGTCCATTAATGGCACCTTGGATAGACCACCTAAAAAATCCAGTAGTCTTAACAATTGGCTACAGTATTTTTGCGTTATTTGTAGCTGGTATAGCATGGGCCTTCAAAACTAAAAATAAACTACAAATGAGCGTTGTTTCAGTAGGCTTATTGAGTGCATTTATGGTTATAAATGCGAACTTCCCTTTTGAGTGGTTTTTCAATTTTTTGAGAGAACATAGCAATTTATTTGAAGAAGGTTTACGCTTCCCATTTACAAAGTTCTCGATTTTGTTGATGTTCGCCATGAGTATCCTAGTGGCCACCTCCGTCAGTGTTCTATTGGAATGGCTGCGTGCCAAACAGTTTAAATTGGGTAAACATCCCGCAGTGATAGGCTTAATCTGCACAGTGTTGCTCACCTATTACTTCTCACCTGCTTTCACTGGTAATTTAATCAACTATAAAATGAAGAATACGATTCCAAGTGAGTACTTTGCACTATTTGATTGGTTTAAAACACAGCCACCACAGGCAAGAGTTGCACAACTCCCACTGCAGACTAATGCAGGATGGGACTACTATACATGGAATTATGAGGGACCAGGATTTATTTGGTTTGGTATTTCCCAGCCACTACTAGTACGAGACTTTGATCGATGGAATCCAAATAATGAAACTTTTTATAACCAAGCAGCACATGCTTTATATAGCGGAACCAAAGACGAATTTTTCACTGTACTAACTCAATACGGAGTGAAGTATGTCTTGGTTGATGGAAGTATTATTAGTCCAGGCCAAGAAAACTACTCTCTCGCTTTTGATAAGGTTGATGCATTTCTCCAAAGTTCTGATACCCCATTGGTCTGGCAACAAGGATTTTTAAGAGTGTATGACGTAAGTAGTAAAACACAAAGTCCTGAGCAAGCGTATACGCGCGTTACACCTACCATACCTACAATAGATTCAGCCAGCTCCTATAGCCGTTTTGATACTGTATTTCAAACAATGGGGAACTATGTAACTGATATCACCGATCACAATAATAGCTTAATCTATCCTTTTGCAGATCTTATGTCTGATCGGGCAGTTACCATGACTGTCTCAAATCAAGCGGTTACTATTGAGCGTACACTGCCACCATCAGCAACTGGCTACAATATTGTTATTCCTGCTGTAACAGATAAAACTCCGATCTCACTCTCATATGCTGTGGAGTACCGCGAAGGTGAAGCAGTTCTAACTTTTCCACCAGCACTACAGTTGAGTATAAACTCACAAGTTGAGGACATACCTTTCATCGAACAATCAATTGTTATTCCCCTTGAAATCTCACCAGAAGAGTTAACCATTGGCATTGGGTCAAGTTTGACACGTATTGCTAAAGGTGAAAAAACTCAGCTACTTCTTGCCACATTGCCAGCCAATAGTAGTATTAGTGTAGTTTATGGTGATGCTACTGATAGCGCTCAACTGCGACAATATTCAATAATTTCACCAGAGTGGCAAAATCGATTTTCAGAACAAGTGATCCACTTTTCAGCTTCTACATCAGAAAAAAGTACTATGCAGCTGATGATACCTACCGCTGCTATTCCACTTTATATTTATGACACTACTTCAACAAAAAACTGTGCACAAAATGGTATAGGAAATGGCACACAGATTAATCAAGAAGAGAGCATTTTACTTGAAGCAAAAAATAAGGGTGCAGCTTGTAAGTTCTTTGAACTACCTCAATTTTCACTGAATGATTCCTTTGTGTTGGGTATAAATGGCACGAATATTCAAGGGAGAAGTTTAAAGTACTATATTAGAAATACATTCACTGCTCACAATGAACTTGAACATATGCTGCCGGCTGGTCAATTCAATGCTTTCTACACAATACTTCGTCACTCGTATGTTTCTGCAACAGATTCTTTTTACAATCCGTATGCTTTAACAATCGAAAGCAAATCATTTGGTAGTCGCACCAGCACAAACGAGCTTGACTCTATAGAGCTGTATCCTATTCCACTGGCTTGGATTACTTCTGTACATGCTATTACAGTCTCACCTACGGCGTCAGCCCCTCTGGTATCTCCAATTGCAGTAAAAAGATATAACTCAGCTCACTTTGACGTTCATGTATCTAAAGAACCTTTTGTACAGTATGTTTTATTTGAACAGTCTCATGATTCTGGTTGGATCGCTTTTCCTCGATTCCAGTTTTGGAAGCCATTTAAACAGTACTCATTTAATGGTTGGGCAAATGCTTGGCAAATTCCCACCAACACACAATATCTGACAGTTATTTTTTGGCCACAGTTGCTTAGTACTCTTGGCTATTTTATTGTAATCTCAACTATTTTAGTTGTAAGTTTTTCATTAAAGAATGATAAAGCAGCTGTACAGACAAAAATGCAACAATTAACCACTAAGTTTAGCAAAATTATGAAGTCAGCCCGCCTACTTTTTACTGGTTCACATCGCTAACTTCCTACACTTCTTGTAAGGATTCGTCTGTATATTCCCCGTACAGATGAAAAAACTCTCCCCACTCCCACTGCCTACCCTCCCACCAGTATTTGTCTATACAGCTCCACGAAATAGTTGGTCTGAGATATTTTTCACTTTCTATAAACTCTGCAAAAGGTCACTTGTGCTCTGCTGTGCAGCAGCTTTTTGCAGTATCTGCATGCCTACTACAGTTCACGCTCAGGTCATCATCTCCGAAATCTCCCCCAACCCTGTAAGTGGCGAAAGCGAATGGGTAGAACTTTTTAATGCAGGAGGCACCTCAATCTCACTCAGTGGCTGGAAACTTCAGGATAAACTAAGTTCACCAAGTGATATCTATCTCTTCAACACGCAAACGATTGAACCTCAGCAGTTTTTGGTCGCCGAGCTCAGTAGCGCCAAGCTCAACAATACATCAGACGGTGTAACGCTTTTTACACCTGCTGGATCTGTCGCCGATACCATGGACTACACCAGTAGTGAGCAAAGCAAAACCTGGCAACGCAGTTCAGCTACAAGTACCATTTTTCAATTGACCACTCCTACAAAGGGTAGTGATTCCTCTCAACACTCACTCCTGCTGATGCTAGCCCCCACACCTACCCCTGCTGCAACCACTCCTCCAGCTACTGCTCCCACTGCAACACCAGCCCCACAAGCCACGCTTAGCCCCACAACAACACCCAGTCCTACACCAGTGTCTTCTCCAGATACCACCACTACTCCTCAGAGTACACCAACACCCACGACATCACCCAACCCAGCACCGAGTTATTCACCACTGCCCTCTACCACCCCCACACCGACTCCACCCCCCTCAGTTTCACCACAAGCAAGTCCGTCTCCCACACCCTCACCGGTACCGAGCACATCACAGGACACACCCCCACGCCTGCAGCTCTCCGAGATCATGGCTTGTCCATCCAGTGGAACTGAGTGGGTGGAGTTATATAATCCCACCACCCAAGACTTCACCCTCACCAACTGGCGCATCACTGATGAGTCGGGCACTTCTAAACTTCTCTCTGGCCTAGTACAAGCCCAAAAATGGGCAGTCTTTAGCTGGACTGGCTCACTGCTCAATAACTCAGGTGATAGCTTCACGATTAGCACCTCCAGCAACCAGATCATCTCCCAAATAAGTTATGATGGCTGTACCGCAGGACAGTCTCTCGTGTTTGTCCTCGACCAAGGCAGCACCACCACTGGCAAGTGGGTTGCGACCACCCCAACCCCAGCAGCCGAGAATAGCGCACCTCCAGTTGAAAACAGCAAAAGTGAGGTCAGTACCCCGGCAGCTTCTCTACAACCACCCAAAGCCACAACACCAGCTCAAAAAACCGCCTCAGCAGCACAACAAACGTTTGAGGCACTCAGCACTAGTGCGCTCATTCCTCAAGCCGCTCGCTCGAGAACAGGAGGAGCTGCTACCTATTCACAAGCCCTACACGACCTAGCTTTTCCCAACCTCACCCCGCCACTGCTTGCTACTGGATCAGCCCGTAGTGCCACCGATTCAGCCATTTTCATTGATACTGCCGACCTACCTCCAAAAAGGCTGGTATTTGGTGGTATACTGAGTGGACTTGTGACGATCGGCAGCTCTTGTGCCACACTCTATGCCAAAAAACTTAGTATCATCAGTACTGCACTTCAGTAAAGCCTGGTTGCCACCATTGCTCTGGGCACTTTTTATTTATGTGCTCTCTGACCAAGGGGTGCTTCCTAAGTTTGATGAAGATTTTGCTGACTTCATATTCAAAAAGAGTGCTCACATGTTTGTCTACGCAGTACTCTATCTACTGTTTTATCGTGCTATTTCACACTCATTACGCGTCCAACATACACCTCGATTCTGGATCTATGCTCTAGTTCTCACTTTTATATATGCCGCCAGTGATGAACTTCACCAGATGTTTGTTCCAGGGAGATATGGTACGATACGGGATGTCGGATACGACATGCTCGGAGCAAGTATTGCATTATTACGGCAGTATCAATATATTTAAAGGGTGCAAGTATCATTATAACTGTGAGCAGACCCTTGACTTGGTAGAGCAATCATTTACACTCTCAATACGCCAAAACAAATCAAAACGTGCAAGCTTATGAAAGGAGCCAAATGACAAAATCACAACTCATTACGATTGTGGCCAAAAAAGCACATCTTACAAAAAAAGCTTCCAATGATGCAATTGAAGCATTAATTGAAGAAGTCACCCGAGCACTCACCAAGGGAGAAAAAGTAGTCTTATCTGGATTTGGGACTTTGTATGTCAGTCCAGTCAAAGATAAACAGGTCGTGCCATTTGGCAACGAATCAAAACGTCAGACCATCAAAGGTCACCGTGTGGTTAACCTTAAAGTAGGTAAACCACTTAAAAAAGCTGTTTGGTAGTTGTACCTGACACTTTTACGAATGTACGTAAAAACCCTCTCTCAAGAGAGGGTTTTTTGTCTTAACCGCCCTGCCAACTTCCGCTGCAGCTTTTCACTCTTTGTGAGACAATACCACCAGGTGCATACAGAACAGCAATCCTACCTTGATATGCAGCTCAATCGCAGGCAGCTCCTATTTTATTTTTCCGTTGTACTCCTCTTCTTGAGCTCGTTTGGCAAAAAACTAATTACTCCACTCAGTGAGCAACTCAAGACAGAAAGAAATTCACGCATTGCTGGTGACACGTTTATCGAAAATCATCGTGAGCAGCTGCAACAGATTGAGTTCGGCACAACGCTGTGCCCTGTTTTTTTACGAGAGCTCCTTCCCGAAGCAACTCCTGAACAAGCAGTACAACTGCTCAAAACACTACGGATTCGCCAGGTTCGCTTTAGCATGCGCTGGGACCACTGTGTTGATGCAGCAGGCCAGATAGACCTCTCATACTACCTTCCCTGGCTGCAAGCACTCATCCAAGCTGATATGCAGATCACCCTGAGCTGTGGGCCTATCAAGTCGCCTCGATATCCAGAGTCATATGTGCCTGCAGCCGTCTTAGCAGCAGTCACCCAACCAACTACTCCACAGGGACGAGAACAACGTATTACTGCCCAATCGCCGCTTGCAGCCTATGCCCTTACCTATCTTGATCAGCTACTGACAGTGCTCAACCGTGAGCTTGGGTCAGGCATGCAAAATATTGTCATGTTTAACCCAGAGAATGAATCCCGCAACCCTTTTGGCAATGGCAAGTACCTGATGGAGATCAGCTATCTCACCCAAGTCTGTCAAATAATTATAAAGCACAAGAGCGATGCTGCATTTTTATTTAATAGTGCTGGAGTGTCACAGGAAGCAGCTTCCGGCCTTGAACAAACAGCTCGGCTAGCGCTGTATCTACGCACACTCTTTCCTCAGAACTCCTTTACCGTTGGTATGGATAGTTATGAAGAGCAAGATTTTTTCAAGTTCCCTTACTACAATTTTTTCCCCGATACAATTTCAGCACTCTACATCCTATATCCTAATAGTCTTATCGAGCGCACACTTGCTGAATTGGCTGAAAATGAAGTTGCCTTTGAAGCCACTGAGCTCCAGTTTGAGCGCTGGGTTACACTGCTGCGAGACAATCCACCAGGCACACTCCACCACCTTCAGTTTATGTTACTTCGGTACATCAATACTTTTTTACGGGATGATCGGCAATTAGTGCGCTTATGGGGATTTGAACAGTTTATGAAAAAATATTCTCTAGATCCAAGTGATACAGAGCTTACCAAGCTGATTGCTTTCATTACAAAAGTTAACAACCAAACAGAGGAGCCGCTCTAAAGAAATTTGAGAGAGACGTTAGCGTTTTGGAGATTGGCGCTTGCGACGAGCACTTCCACCACGACCGACCTTGCGTGTTTCTTTCATTCTGTCGTCACGAGTAAGCAAGCCAGCTTGTTTAAGTAACGTGCGATATTCAGGGTTAAACTTCACCAATGCGCGTGAGATACCATGGAGTAGTGCGTCCAGTTGTGATGCTACACCAGAGCCATTAATTTTAGCTACCACAGCAAACTTTTGGTCAGTGCCGGTGAGCTTAAATGGTAATAAATAGCGAGTATCAGCATTTTTAACGGTACCAAAATATGACCCTACGATTTTGTCATTCACCACAAAGTCACCTTTAGATTGGTACAAGCGCACACGAGCACTTGCTACCTTACGGCGGCCGGTTGCTTCAATGTACTCACCTGTTGGCAATGTAACATTTTGAGCTACCGCTCGATTTGCAACAGCTACCTGAGGTTGAACTTTTTTGACGATTTTTTGAACTTTATTGTTCTTTTTTAGTTTAAGTGCCATACAAATATACCTTTATTGTTGTTGAGCTACCTGACTTTCATGCTTGTGCTCAGCACCCGCAAAAATTTTCAAGCGACTTAAGCGTCCATCACGTAGTCTATTATCGGGAAGCATCCGTTTGACAGCTTCGCGTAAGATACGATCTGGATTTTTGCGCATGACCTCTGAGAAGTTTGCTTTACTCAGACCACTAGGAAAGCCAGAAAATGAGAAATATATTTTCTTCATGTTTTTGGTTCCAGTGATGGCGATTTCACTCGCATTGATAACGACGACGAAGTCTCCAGCATCAATGTGAGGTGTGTAATCTGCTTTGTGTTTACCCATCAACTTTTGTGCAATTTGGGTAGCAAAACGACCCAAAACTTGATTTTTTGCATCAACCAAGTTCCAGTTATGCTTTGCTTGTGCGGTAGTGATCATCGTTGTTTTTTGCATACTTACTTTGCGGTTTTCTTTTCTTTTGCTGCAGAAGCTTTCTGAGCTACTGCTTTAGGAGCCTTTTCTACTTTTTTTTCTGCAACAGCTGTCTTTGGTGCACGCAGGGTGCCCACTATTTCTGGCTGGTTAACCCATGCTAATTCTACCATGAGTGTATTATCTCCACCTCGGTTACCAATAGTGGTAATTCGGGTAAACCCACTCGTACGGTTTTTAAAGGCTGGAGCTACTTGTTCTACTAACGTATTAACCACATCGCGTTTTCCAAACACTTGATGTAAGCCACGGCGAGCAGCAACGGAGTCCTGCTTAGCCTTTGTTACAATTTTGTCTGCAATACGTTTCAGCACTTTGGCTTTTGCCATAGTGGTTTCAATACGACCGTGCTCGACTAAAGCACGCATCATATTAGTAACCAACGCTTTGCGATGCTTGGTATCACGATTAAGTTGTTTACTTGCTACTCTGTGTCTCATAACCTGGTATCAGTAGACGTTATTCGCCTAAACTGACCCCTTTCTTTTCAAGTGCTTCATTAACAATACCAACACTCTTTTCGCCTAAATTCTTGACTTTAGCGATCGTGTTTTTAGGAATTCCTTGTAAGTCACCAACGGTCTTAAAGCCACCCTTGCGGAGTGCATTTGCAATACGAGTTGGCAGATCGAGCTCTTCAACAGTTAAGCGTAGTGCTTCTGCTTCTGCAGGTGAAAGTTGGGTTTGTGGCTCTTCTTGAACTTGAACAACTGGATTTACTACTTGAGCAAAATGCTTGTGTAAAATAGCAGCAGCTTGTTTAACTGCATCTATTGGGGTGACCGTACCATCGGTCGTGACAGTCAGGATTAATCTATCGTAGTCAGTGCGACGACCAACACGAGTAGCTTCCACTTTGTAAGAAACTGTTGTCACTGGTGAATACAATGCATCAAGCATAATTTCACCAATTGAGTTACTGCGTTTCTCATCTGCAACAACATATCCCATACCGGTCTCAGCAACCATATCTATTTCAAGGACAGCGCCTTTAGCGACTGTTGCGACGTATTGATCTTTGTTGACGACTTCAAACCCAGCTTCACACTCAATGTCAGCAGCGGTGACTTCTTTAGGGCCCTTTACAGAAAGGCGTAGAACACCTTTGCCTTCTTGAGCAGCTTTAATACGAACTTGTTTCAGGTTGAGTGAAAGATCTAAAACATCTTCTGTCACACCAGTAACAGCAGAGTATTGATGATCAGCACCAGAGATACGAACCGAGGTGATTGCACAGCCAGTTAAGGAAGTGAGGAGTACACGACGAAGCGCATTACCCAAAGTGTGACCATATCCTTGTTCAAGAGGCTCAATGCTAATGATTGAAGCTCCGTCTTTTTGACTTTCTTCCTTCATTTGGAAGTTAATCAAGAGTTGTGTGTTTGTCATAGTTGACATATCTGTTTCTCCTTGTTTCTCCTCTCCTCAAGAATTTGAGGAAATCCGTAACCGGAATTATTACTTTTTACTATTTTTATCTACTGTAATACTCGACTACTAATTGTTCTGTAACGGTTTCTCTAATATCACTGCGCTTTGGCAAGCGTGCAATCTTTGCGACTGCTTGTTTCTTCTCGATCCACTCAACACTTGCTACGGAATCTTTGATTCGCTCACTAAGGTCAGGGTTCTTAATGATCTTGCCACTCAAGTTGACGACATCTTCTACTTGAACTTGATAGGATGGGATCGTTACTTTTTTGCTATTAACTAAAACGTGACCATGAGCAACGAGTTGCCGTGCTCCAGCTCTGGTTATAGCCCAGCCAGCGCGATAGACAACATTGTCAAGACGACGCTCTAGAGAACTAAGCAAACCTTCACCGGTTGCAACCGAACTAGCACTTGCCTCAAGATACAAACGACGGAGCTGTTTCTCAGTAATACCGTAGATGTACTTGAGTTTTTGCTTTTCTGCCAGCTGAGTACCAAAGTCAGAGAGCTTGCGCTTGCCTTTAGCACCATGTTGACCAGGGCGAATGCCTAACCGACGAGACACTTTCACTGAGTTTGACTTAAGTGAAAGATCTTCACCGATACGGCGAGCTAATTTGTTTTTTGGTCCGATATATCTTGACATATAAATTATTTATTATGCTTTGCTTTTCTTGGTCTTGTACCGTTGTGTGGATCTGGAGTCATATCAGCAATCATCTTTACGCGGAAACCTTGTGCTTTGAGGACACGCAGCGCGACATCTCTACCTGGGCCGGGGCCTTTGATAAAAAGAGATACTTCTTGCATGCCAAAAGCGCGTGCTTTATTGACTGCATTCTCGACTGTGATTGTAGCTGCATAGGGTGTAGACTTGCGGGATCCAGTAAAACCAGATTCGCCAGCTGTTGACCAGCATAATACGTTGCCTTCATCATCAGTGATGCTTGCCAAGGTTGAATTAAAGGTAGCCGTCACATAGAGACGTCCCTTTGCAACTAGGCGAGTTTTTTGTGTTTTTGGTTTAGCTGCTGCTGTTTTTGCCATATACTATTATTTCTTTGATTCTTCTAATTTTGCTGCCATCTCTTTGGTGAGTGCACCGACAGTCTTACGTTTGCCACCACCACGAGCAGTTCGGCTATTAGTACGAGTGCGTTGTCCACGGACGGGGAGCTTCATACTATGACGCATACCTCGGTAGGTTTTAATGCGGCGTAATCGATCAATATTGTCATTGACGATACGGCGCAAGTCACCCTCTACCGCAAATCTTTCGAGTGAGCGCTGAATGCGGTTAATTTCATCTGTTGTGAGATCTCGAGTACGTTTATCTGGGTTGATGTTTGCTTCACGGATAATATCGCTGGCAAGTTTTGGACCAACACCATAAATATATCGCAGTGCAAATGCGAGTTTTTTTTGTTCTGGTAAGTCAATACCTGATATACGAATCATAATATTCTTTATTTTCTCTTCTTTTTAACAGGACTGAACTATATCAGGACAAGCCTGTTTTGAAAAGAACTAAATTGACTGCATATTACTTTTTGTTGATCTATACGTTATTTTACACTTTTTGAGGTCATATTTAGATACATACCCCTTTACACTGTCGCCAGGCAAGAGACGAATTCTGAACAGTCTCATTTTTCCAACCAAGGTACCTAGAAGCTCTAATCCCACCATTTGAGGAATTTGAGCTTGTGTCACCTTAATTCTAAACATCGTGTTAGGTAAACATTCATCAACAACACCCTCGATCTCAAAGCGATCATCTTTAACGCTACTTTGCGTAGTGGTGTCTACTTGGCGCCTTGCCTTGGCGGCACGTTTATGTTCCTGAACTTTTCCCATATTTTTATTGCGGATGCTATTTTTGTATTCAAGTAGCCGCGAATAGTATAGTATACCAGATTCGGGTTACTTTGTCAGCACTTCATAGCCATTTTTAGTGACTAAGACAGTTTCTTCAAACATACCCGAAAGTGAGCCGTCTACGGTCCGATACGTCCAACCATCGCTATCAACCTTCAGATCAGGTTCTCCTGCTGTATACATAACTTCCACAGCAATTGTCTGCCCTTCACCCAGCAGAACCTTTTTATCGGCCTTCTGAGCGACACAAGGAATGGCTGGATCCATATGGAGTGCTTCCCCGACCCCATGTCCAGTGAGTTGATAGACGATACCCAAGTTGTGCTCTGTCAAGACTTTTTCCATTGCAAGGCTGACTGCATACACTGACTGCCCTGCAAAAACTTTTCCGATTGCTTTGTTGAGTGCTTTTTGCCCAAGTTCCAGAAATCGCCTCTTTTCAGCTGTGGAGGTGCCAATAATACAAGTAGTTGTGGTATCAAGATGGTATCCACCATAAATCAACCCCACATCAATGGTTACGACATCGCCATCTTCTATACGGGTGTCGTTGGGAATACCATGGCACAGTCCATCGTTTTTCATGATACACGTAGCCCAATGGTAGCCTGGGACTGTTGAAAAACTTGGTGTTGCACCTGATTGCTGTATCAGATATTGTGCGTGTGCTTCAATTTCAGCAAACGACATGCCCACTTGCGCAAAGTCAGCAAGTTGTTTACGAATCTGGCCGAGCAAACGCCCTCCAGTTCTCATAGCTGTAATTTTTTTTGAAGAATCCATATAGAGAATGGGAGCTGGTGCTATCTACGCTATTCGACTGCCTTGACGCAAGCATCAAAGACTTCTTGGACATCCATCTCACCATCAACTTCCACCAATTTACCAATTTCACGATAGTACTCGATTACTTGCTCAGTTAGTTCATGAAATAAAGCAATGCGCTTACGGATAGCTTGCAGGGTTTCATCATCGCGAGTATCATTGCGACCTGAGATCCTCCAAAGCGCCTCTTTATCAGAGACTTTAAGATAGAGCACCGTATCAACTGCACCATTAAAAGCCTTAGCTTGCGTGACTGTCCTTGGGAAACCATCTAAAATAAAACCTTGCGCGTATTCTGGTTTCTCTAGATATGTTAAAACAACTTCTAAGGTTGTATCGTCTGGCACGAGTGCCCCTGAGTTCAGCGTTTCTTTCAACCAACGACCCAATTGAGTTTTTTCTTTTGCCATCTCACGAAAGATGTGTCCAGAAGAAAGATAGGGAACCCCATACTTCTCCGCCAACATATTACCTTGTGTGGACTTACCAGCACCTTGGATGCCGATTAAAACTAGTTTCATACTGGGCTCCCTCTTGGTTTTCTTAAATATACTTATCGTAATTTTGTTCTACTACTAAGCTTTCAGCTTGTTTTGCTGTTTCAAGAATTACCGAGACCACTATTAGGACACTTGTGCCACCAATCGCTAGAGATTGAATATCAGTCAAAATTTGAGCAATCGATGGTAGGAGTGCTATGAATCCTAAAAAGAGCGCTCCAACTAGCGTAATACGTGTTACCACAAACTCCAGGTATTTTTTAGTAGGAGCCCCAGGACGTGTTCCTGGCACAAAAGCACCACTTTTTTTAAGTTCATTGGAGAGATCTTCAGCATTAAAAAAGATAAGCGCGGAAAAGAACGTAAAGAAAAAGACAATCAAAAAGTAAACAACTAAGTATACAGTGTTAGTTGGCTCAAACCAGATAGCTAAAGACCTTCCCCAGTCCATAAACTGGGAATTACCTGAGGCAGTCAGCAATCGAGCCACAAACGAAGGCACGAGCATCAATGAAACTGCAAAAATGATTGGTAAAACGCCAGTGACATTGACTTTGATGGGCAGATGAGACATTTGACCACCCACAGAACGACTACCTCTACTACGCTTAGCATATTGAATGGGTATCTTACGGACTGCCTCGGTCATAAAAACAACCAAGCCAACTACAGCCAAAAACACACCAAGCATAACAAGCAGTACAAAAAATTGATCAGAGGTAACACTAGTAAACAGTTGTGCAGCAGCTACAGGAACTTGACTTAAGATACCACCCAGAAGAATCATTGAGATACCATTACCAAGCCCATAGAGCGAGATCAGCTCACCCAACCACATGAGAACAAGCGCGCCCGCCACCAAAGTCATAACCACAGCAACAATCATCAGAGGATCCGTTGTAGTGAGCAGCCCTTGAGAACGAAGGAGTGCTAGAACGGATATACTTTGGATAACTGCGAGTGGGACTGACAGTAGACGCGTATATTGATTGACTAGTTCTCTACCAGATTCACTTTCCTTCTGGAGTTCTTTGAGCCGTGGGATCACCATTCCTGCCAGTTGCATGACGATGGAAGCAGTGATGTAGGGATTAATTCCCACTGCAACTACAGAAAAATTATTTAAAGTTCCGCCTGAGAAAACGTTTAGCAAACTTAAAAATTGGTTGCCTGCAAATAATGCTTTTAGTTGCACAATATCTACCGCAGGCACTGGAATATGAGCTAATAATCGAAAGGCTAGAAAAATAATTGCCGTAAAGATGAGCTTCTTGCGAAGGGATGGAATCTTGCTAATTGTTTTAAAGAAGGTTACTGCTTTTTGCACAAGGGTAATATAGTAACGCTTTCTATTAATTTTCGATAGTACCACCTACAGCTTCAATTTGTTTGCGAGCACCCTCTGTAACTACTATTCCTTTGAGAGTGAGTTTCTTTGAAACTGCACCTGTAGCAATGACTTTAACTTTTGCTGCAGCAGCTGGAATTACCTTTTCAAGTTTGAGTGCCTCTACAGTTATGACAGCAGCTTGTACTTTTTCTAGATCAGCCAGGGTAATAGCAATTACTTGGGTAGTTGGTTTGAGGCGACCTTTACCACGCAACATTGGTAAGCGCTTTATCAAAGGAAGTTGTCCACCTTCAAACCAAAGCGGCACTTTTGCACCTTGGCGCGCGAGCTGTCCTTTAGTTCCTCGACCTGAGGTGTGACCACCTTTGGTTGAGCCTATACCACGACCGACACGGCGTTGTGGCTTAGATGTAGCTGGAATAAGTGAAGACAATTTTGACATAACGTAGGTTCTCTCGATTATTTTTTCTCTTGAACTTTAGGTTTTACTTCCTCTTTTGGAGCAGTTTTTGCAGCTTGCACCTCTTTTTTTGGTGCTGCTTTAGGAGTTTTTGCTGCTGCAGTAGTGGCACGCACTTCTTTTTCTTTAGTGTCTTTTGCCTCAGCTTTTTTCTTTGCTTTTTCTTGTTCAACTTCCATTTTTTGCTCTGATTCTGCTTCGGCTTGTGCGATTGACTTTAAGGTAATCCCTTTAAGTTTTACAATCTTTTCGATTTCTTTTAAGGCTTCAAACGTCGCGTAGACACTTGATGCTTGGTTGCTACTGCCTAAAATCTTACTAGAGATGTCACGAATACCAGCAGCTTCTACAACAGCACGAACTGGACCACCTGCAATAACACCAGAACCTTTAGGAGCTGGCTTGAGCATTACTATGCCAGCACCATTTTTGACGGAAACTTTAAATGGAATAGTTGTTCCATTCATTGGCACCATAATTAAGCGTTTTTTAGCTTTTTTGACACCTTTTTTAACCGCAGCCTGAACATCTTTTGCTTTACCTAAACCAACGCCGACACGACCTTTTTTGTCACCAACCACCATCAGAACAGAAAAACCCATCTTGTTGCCGCCCTTTGTTTTTTTGGAGACACGAGAAACTTGGATTACTTTCTCTTCAAATTCTTGTGGTTCACGCTTTGTTTCAGTTCTCATAAGATCCTAGTATTATACTTTAATGCCAACTTCACGCAGTGCTTCTGCGATAGCTTTAATACGACCATGGTATCTATATGGGCCACGATCAAAGATAACTTCAATAATATTTTCTTTTTGCAAACGAGTAGCAAATTCTTTAGCAGTGGCAACAGCACGCTCGGTTTTGGTAGCTTTCTGTGCTGTATCACGAAGTCCAAAGATAGTTTTACCAGCCACATCATCAATTGCCTGCATATAAATGAAACGATTAGAGCGGGTAACACTGACACGTGGTTTCAGTGAAGTACCTACCATTTTAGAACGGATACGCTTTTTGCGAGCTTGGCGGAGTGCTAGTACTTTTTGACGGATGTTCATATAGTTTTTGCCTTATGCGGCTGCTTTACCTTGTTTACGTCTGACTACTTCATCTGCATACCGGATACCTTTACCCTGGTATGGCTCAGGTGGACGTACTTTGCGAATGTTAGCAGAGACTTGTCCAACCAAGTGCTTGTCGATACCTGAAACAACAATTGTATCATTTCCTTTGAGGGTAAAAGTTATCCCCTCAATTGGATTAATATCTACTGGATGAGAAAAACCAACTGCGATACTCAATCCCTTACCTTTTGCAGTTGCACGGTACCCTGTACCGACCAATTTTAGTGTTTTTTCGTAACCTTCAGTTACTCCTAGAATATTGTTTTCAAGCAAACTACGAACAAGACCGTGATGAGCCTTAACCTGGATTTGGTCATTATTGCGAGTCACCGTAACGACTGATTCAGCAACACTAACGGCAATATGGTCAAAGAGCGGAGCTGTGAGCTCCCCTTTTGGCCCTTTTACTACCACATTTGAGGGATTAACAGTTACTGTTACGCCTGCTGGAAGTGTTAATGGTTTTTTTCCGATTCTTGACATAAAACTTTACCAAACTTGGCAAATAAGTTCGCCACCGACATTTTGCTGACGAGCTTCTTTGTCTGTTAATATTCCTTTATTGGTTGAAACTATAGTTATTCCGTAGCCACCTAGTGCTTTTGGAATCTGACCTGCTGGTGCATATACTCGGCGACCTGGCTTTGAGAGACGACGTACATCAGTGACAGCAGGGAGTTTACCTACATACTTCAAGGTAATAACAATCTGTTTAAATGGTGCAGCATCGTCGATTTTTACTTCTCCAATGTATCCCTCGCGAGCCAATATTCCCGCCATTGACTCTTTGAGCTTGGAATATGGAACTGCGACAGACTCTTTGCGAGCTAGAAGCGCGTTCTTAATGCTGATAATAAAGTTGCTTATTGGATCACTCATAATACTTTACTTACTTGCTCTAACTACTCCTGGTAACTCACCCTTGGCGGCCAACTCTCTAAAAGTTAAGCGGCTTAAACCAAAGAAGCGCATGTAGCCTCTAGGACGACCAGTTATTTTACAACGGTTTACGCCTCGAGTCGACACCCGATTTGGTTTACGCACACCACTCTTTATATAAGCGGCGCGTCGTGCGAGTTGTTTTTTTGACTTTGCAATTTCTGATTTACTTGCCATAAGGTTTCCGTTTATTAACTTTCTTTACTAAATGGCATCCCTAATAATTCGAGTAAGCGACGTCCCTGATCTGCTGAGGTGGCAGTTGTACAGATCACGACTTGCAGAGAGCGGATACTTTCAATTTTATCGTATTCGATCTCAGGGAAAATGATTTGCTCTTCAATACCCAAACTATAATTACCATTGTCATCAAATGCTTTACGAGAAACACCTCTAAAATCCTTAACGCGTGGAAGCGCTACAGAAACTAGTTTATAGAGGAACTCCCACATTTTTTCACCACGCAGAGTTACTTTAACACCCATAGGATCACCAGCGCGAAGTTTAAATCCTGAGATAGACTTAGTCGCAGTAGTTACAACTGGTTGTTGACCCGTCATTTGTGCAAATTGAGCAACTACGTTATCAATCACACTGCGGCGAGCGCGTGGGTCTTGTGGATCGGTAATACCGGTGTTGACCACAATTTTTGTAATTTTAGGCACTGCAAAAACGTTCTTAATTTTGAACTCTTTTTGTAATGTCTTGTGGACTTCGCTATTGTATTTCTTTTGTAAGGTTGTCATAAACTACTTTGTTTTTTTAGGTTCTGGTACCACTACACCTGTTTTCTTAAAAATCCGAGTCTTACTGCCATCTTTTGCTACTGAGTAGCCAATTCTGTCAGCCTGTCCCTTGTCATTAATAATTGCTACTTTTGCAGTTGGTAAGGGGCGCTCAATAGAGTTCTTGCTTCCAGCGCGACCTTGCATAGGCTTAGTGTGCTTGACGTACATGTTAGCACCCTGCACTACTACGCGTTCTTCTTTTGGCAAGACGCGAACAATAAGAGCTTGTTTGCCCTTATCTTTACCACCTGTTACGAGTACTTTGTCTCCGACTTTAAATTTCATATGTTACCAGACCTCTGGTGCTAGACTTGCAATTTTATTAAATCCCTTATTTTTTACTTCACGGGCAATCGCGCCGAACACGCGTGTACCTACTGGCTCTGGGTTGGTTCGTGACTCAACCACTACAGCAGCATTGTCATCAAAACGGATGTATTCTCCGTTTGTGCGACGTTGCTCTTTATGGGTGCGTACCAGTACAGCAGTTACCTTGTCACCCTTTTTGAGGGTACCTTGTGGATCTGCAGCAATCACGGATGCCATGATCATATCACCCACATAGCCAAAGCGGCGTTTTGAGCCACCATAGACTTGGATGACACGTAGTTGGCGTGCTCCACTATTATCTGCTACTTGTACTACTGTTCTCAGTTGTATCATGTTACTTTACGATTTTTTCTACTACTATAAAACGTTTTGTTTTACTAATTGGTCGTGTTTCTTGGATTACTACTTCATCTCCAACTACAACCTCTGGGGTCCCTGTATAGTGGCAAGCATAACTTTTAGTGCGGCGCACTTGCTTACCATACATTGGATGTTGCCAGTTTCTCTCTACACTCACCTTAGCGGTTTGCAGAGTTGAGAGAGCGATGACTGTACCTTGTAATGTTTTCATAACTTCCTCTGAGTTTATTGCTGCACTCCTGCTAATTGTTGTGCACGCAATACTGTTTTGACACGTGCGATATCATCTCGTAGCACTTTAATTCTACTTGGATTGGCTAGTTTACCCACAGCCTTTTGCAGGCGGGCAGTTGCCAATTCTTTCTGCACCTCATTGAGTTGCTTAGTCAGCTCTGCAGCTGTCTTATCTTGTAGTGCTGTTATATCGTTACGTTTCATATTATTTACTTATTAAGGTTGTTTTAACCGATAATTTGTGTCCTGCTTTATCAAATGCTTGTTGTGCAACTTCTTTAGTTACACCACCCAACTCAAAAATAATGGTACCTGGGCGAACTACTGCCACGTGTTCTTCAACTGGGCCCTTTCCTGAACCCATCTTGACGCCGACTGGTTTCTTTGTAATTGGCTTATGAGGGAAAATACGCAGCCAATACTTGCCAGCACGTTTTGTCATAAAGGTAATTTTTTTGCGAGCTGCTTCAATTTCTCTGGAGGTAATCCAACCACCAGTTATCGCTTTCATGCCGAAGTCACCGAAAGCTACAGTAGCACCACGGAGCGCAACACCACCACGTTTACCTCTAAACTGCTTGCGAAACTTTTCTTTCTTTGGTTGCAACATTGACATACAATTCCTTTAGACGATTTCTCCGCGATAGATCCAAACTTTAATACCAACGTATCCTGAACGAGTCAAAGATGGCTCATGGTAATAGTCAATATTCGCACGCAGGGTTTGTGTTGGGATACTTCCTTCAAAATACTTTTCAGTTCTTCCGATTTCAGCGCCTCCAATACGACCAGCCAGTGAGATTTTAACACCTTTGGCACCTGCTTGCATAACCCGTTCAATAGCCTGCAGTACTGCACGGCGGTGTGGGAAACGTTTGATCAATTGACCAGAGATACGCTCCGCGACCAACTTTGCACTCAGATCTGGGTTGCGAACCTCTTCAACGCGCAGGTCGATCTTAACTTTATCTTTCTTTAACTTAGAAACATTCAAGATACGCTCAATTTGCTTTTTAATATCTTCAAGATTTGCGCCACCCTTACCGATCACAACACCAGGACGTGCGACATGTAAAATAACCTTGATAACTGTTAAAGAACGTTCAATTTCAGTACGGACAACACCAGCACTTGCTAGTTTTTCTTGTAAATATTGACGTAACTTAAAGTCCTCAATCACCTTGTCTGAATAATCTGCTTTTCCAGCAAACCACTTAGACTTCCAGGTTAAGAAGGAGCCTATACGAAAACCGATTGGATTTACTTTTTGTCCCATATTTTTTTTCGAAGTGTATATTTTACTACAGTTTTGCCTTTTTGTCCGCTCCCTTTTTACTTGACTTTTGAGCAGTGGTTGCAGCTTGGTCAGTTCCTGCTTCAGAAGGCTTAGTTACTTCTGGAGTAGGAGTTGTTTTTGCAACTACATCAGTTTTTTCCATCAATTCAACTGTCACATGACAGGTTTTCTTCATAATAGAGTGAGCACGACCTCGACTTACAGCTCTGAATCTCTTGTAAACAGAACCACCATCAACTCGAATACTTTTAATGACCAGATCTTCTGCTTGCAAGTTGTGGTTGTGTGTAGCATTTGCTACAGCTTGGCGAAGTACCTTCATAACAAGAATACTTGCTTCTCTGTTAATAACACCTAGTTGTTGAAATGCAGCAACTAAAGGTAATGATTTAACAGTATTTGCCACCAACCTCACTTTGCGAGGAGTTTGACGAGCATAAATTTGTGATGCTGTTATTGTCATAAATATCTCTTTATGTCTTAGTCATCAGACGTTTGACGATCTTACCGTGACCTCTAAAGGTTCGGGTAGGAGCAAACTCACCGAGTTTGTGTCCAACCATTGCTTCAGAGACAAATACTTCTACAAAGGTTTTGCCTTGGTGCACTAAAAAGGTGTGCCCGACAAAGTCTGGACTGACGACACATGCACGACTCCAAGTTTTAATTGGGGTTTTTGCACCTGTCTGTTTTTGAACCAAAACCTTTTTTGTGAGTTTTGGATCAACGTATGGACCTTTTTTTGAACTTCTACTCATATTTTCCTTATTTGACTCTGCGATCTCTTATAATCAAGCGAGTGCTATTTTTACGTCTGTTGCGAGTCTTAGTACCATGTGCATGTTTACCCCATGGAGTTTTTGGATACTTCAAACCAACTCCAGAGCGACCTTCACCACCACCGTGTGGATGAGATCCAGGATGTTGTGCGGTACCACGATTGGTTGGACGAATACCCATTAAGCGTTTACGACCAGCTTTTCCAATTTTGCGGTTCTTCCACTCTTGATTTCCAACCTGGCCAATTGTAGCGAAACATTCTCCACTAATCAATCTGACTTCTTTAGATGGGAGCTGTACTGCGACCATGCCACCTTCTTTTGATTGGATCAGAGCGCTGACTCCAGCCCCACGAACCATCTGACCACCTTTACCGGCACGCAACTCGATATTATGAATTGGCATACCAACTGGAATATTCTTAAGTGGCAAAGCATTACCAGTTTTAATCTCAACTTCATGTCCAGAAAGGACTTCATCACCAATATTGAGATTTTCAGGAGCTAAAATGTACGTTTTTTCACCATCAGCATACTGAAGTAGTGCAACATGAGCACCACGGAGTGGATCATACTCGAAACGTACAACTTTTGCTGGAACACCAAACTTACTGCGCTTCCAGTCGATAATACGAATCTTTTTCTTTACACCACCACCACGATGACGGACGGTAACGTGACCTTTAAATCCTCGCCCCTGGCGTTTTGTATAGCCAGACAAAAGCAATGATTTTTCTGGGCCACCAGTATGCAACATCGAACGATCGATATCTGCTTGATGACGCTGGCCACTACTGGTAGGTTTTCTGATTTTTAACATACGTCTTTATAACCTTATTTGTTTGCCTCTGGGTTAATATCAAACACATCGAGAGTTTGACCTTCTTTTAAGGTAACTATAGCTTTTTTTGTTTTTCCAACAGTTGTTTTACTTCTCTTTTTGCCGGTACGCTTGATCTGAGATGCTTGCATAATCATGTTCACTTTTTTAACAGTGACACCATACAGAGCAGCAACTGACTCAGCAATTTGGTTTTTAGTAGCTTTGCGGTCGACTTCAAAAGTATATGCGTTCTCACTGTTGGCAAGACGCATAGATTTTTCGGTAATAACTGGTCTTTTGATTATAGACGGATTCATATACTTTTATTTCTTTGCACTTTTTGTAGTTTTTTTCTTGACTGTAGGAGCGGTTTTCTTTGTAGGTGCAACTGCGTCAGCTTTTTCTGCAGGTTTACTTAACTGAGCAAGTTTTTCTTCAAGTAACTTGACAGATGCCGAAGTCATAATGATAACATTTGCTCGTATCACATCAAGTGCTGTTAATTGTGCAGCTGGAATAATGGTTACGTTTGGAATGTTGCGGCAAGAACGACGGAACTCGACTTTTTCTGTTGACAGTACGACTGTAATAGAGCGAGCTTCCGGGGCAATGGCAGCTAAGATCTTTGCAGATTGGCTTGTTTTTGCTTGGGTTTCAAGTTCATCAACAACTTGGATAGCTTGGTTTTGCCAGCTGAGAGCTGAGATCAGAGCCAGCTTCTTCAAAACAGGAGGCAAACTGAGACTCCAATTTTGATTACCTCTAGGACCATGCGTGACACCACCACCAACAAAGATAGGGGCACTCTTAGCACCATGGCGTGCGCCACCAGTACCTTTTTGTTTATAAACTTTTTTCTTGGTCAGGTTTACTTCGGAACGATTCTTAGTTTTACTTGTACCTTGACGGGCATTGGAAAGATAGACACGTACAGCTTGGCTAATCAGTTGCTTGTTAACTGGAGCGCCAAAAACTGCATCACTCACCGTGAGTGTGCCTTGTTTGCCAGTAGCGGTTCTTGTTTGCAGTTGCATACAGGTTGTTATTCCTTACTTTCCTCAGTTGTTTCTTCGCTCTTTGCATCAGTACTGACTGGTGCTGCAGATTCGTCTTGTACAATAGTATTGATGCCCGATGCTGAGAGATCAAGCTCAACTTGTTTAGTTTGACCGGTTTTGGTAATTCTCACTTGACTAGAAATTGAGCCAGGAACCGGGCCACTGAGCCAAACTTCTTTTGTAGTAGGATCAATATGAACAACAACTAAACCCAGTACTGTTTTTGCTTCGTCACCATAGTGTCCTGGCATTTTTTTGCCAACCCAGACACGTCCTGGAGTAGTGCGTTGACCAATTGAACCAACCGCACGGGCGCGGTCTGATTGACCGTGTGTAGCTGGACCACCATGGAAGCCATGACGTTTCATAGCACCTGCAAACCCACGACCTTTTGAAGTACCCTGAACCTGGACAACATCCCCGACATGTAAAATTGAAGTTACGGTGAGGGTTTGGCCAGCGGCGATGTTTTCAGTCTCAGAAACTGGCACTTTAATGCCAGTCATTTTTTTAACACCAAAAGAAAAACCGCCCTTTTCTAACTTGGTGCGAAGCGGCTTTGTCATGTTTTTCAATTTTTTCTTACCATATCCAACCTCAAGAATCTGAGTAGGAACCAGTGGTCGATTTTGCTTTGCGGTATCAATAATTGAAACGGTGCGAGAGCTAACTACGGCAATATCATCTGCCTTACAGCGTGTAACAGCAAGACGTTTGCCTGTCTTTGTCCAAGCTTGCGTCATTCCCATTTTGGTCACAAAAAAATCTCTTAGCATACGTTCTTTTATTTCGTGCGTGTAGCTCTGGTTTGTATTTCAAGTCTATATGAGACACTACTTTACTGTTCCTTGTGCTATTTGTATTTATACTCCTCTACATCTTAATTTGAATCGAAACACCTGCAGGCAATTCTAAATGCATGAGTGAATCAATTGTTTTGCTTGTTGGGTTTATGATATCCAACACGCGTTTGTGTGTTCGTAGTTCATAGTGCTCTTGGGCATTTTTATCAGCATGTGGTGATGCCAAGACAGTAAATGACTTAATGTGCGTAGGCATTGGTACTGGGCCAATCACCTGTGCTCCGGTTGAGAGCGTGGTCTCTAAGATTTTTTTACTGGCTTCATCGATGACACGATGATCGTATGATTTAAGACGAACTCGGATCTTATATGAAGTTTGTGTTTTTGTACTTGGTTTTGCCATTTAAACTTTATTTAATTTTTCAAGAATCGAATTATACTACATTTACCCTATATAAGTAAACCCCTTTTTCTCGAGTTGGGCTGGGTTGGTAAACTCGGTTTTTCTACTCGCGATTAGGCGAGAAAAACGCGCCGAAGGTATTAGCTTCGGCGCGGTCTTCAAATTACAAATTTATTTAATCACTTTTGTGATTGCACCTGCACCGATGGTGTGTCCCCCTTCACGAATTGCGAAGCGGAGTCCTTCATGCATAGCAACTGGCGCGATAAGTTTAACACTCATCTTAGCATTGTCACCTGGCATGACCATCTCGACACCTTGTGGGAGAGCGATTTCGCCCGTCACGTCAGTAGTGCGGATATAGAACTGTGGTCTGTAACCGGTGAAGAATGGTTTGTGACGACCACCTTCTTCTTTGGTTAAGATATAGACCTCTGCTTCAAACTCAGTGTGAGGAGTGGTTGTACCTGGTTTAGCCAAGACTTGTCCACGCTCAACGTCATCTTTTTCAACACCGCGCAGAAGGATACCAACGTTGTCGCCAGCTTCACCTCTGTCAAGCATCTTACGGAACATTTCAACACCAGTAACCGTACTCTTCTTGAGATCACGGATACCAACGATTTCAATTTCCTCACCAACTTTGACGACACCAGACTCAATACGACCAGTAACGACAGTGCCGCGACCTTTGATTGAGAAGACATCTTCAACTGGCATCAAGAATGGTTTATCGAGATCACGAACTGGATCTGGGATATATGCATCAACAGTGTTCATGAGTTCCATGATCTTGTCTTGGTAAGCTGCATCGCCTTCCAAAGCTTTGAGAGCTGAAACGCGGATAATTGGGGTTTCGTCTCCATTGAAACCATATTTGGTTAAGAGTTCACGAACTTCCATTTCAACCAAGTCTAAGAGTTCAGCGTCATCGACCATGTCACATTTGTTGAGTGCCACGACCAGTTTTGGAACGTTAACTTGTTTTGCCAAGAGGATATGCTCACGAGTTTGTGGCATAGGACCGTCTGTAGCAGCCACGACCAAGATAGCACCGTCCATTTGAGCGGCACCAGTGATCATGTTTTTGATGTAGTCAGCGTGACCTGGAGCATCAATGTGTGCATAGTGACGTTTGTTTGTTTCGTATTCTAGGTGTGAGATGTTGATAGTAACACCACGAGCTGCCTCTTCTGGAGCATTGTCGATATCACCATACCCCATTGCTTTGTTCAATGGTGATGGAATTTTTGCTGCCAATGTAGTTGTAATTGCAGCTGATAGTGTAGTTTTACCGTGGTCAACGTGGCCAATTGTGCCGATGTTGACGTGTTGTTTGTTTCTTACAAACTTTTGTGCGTCTGCCATTTTTCCTCCCTTTTTTATACGTTCTTTGTTAATTTTTACTTTTTACCTGCTTGTGACACCAAGAGACTATGCTCCTGCTGGTTTGCGTTCACTTCTGATCTTCTCAGCAATGTTTGTTGGGACAATGTCGTAATGACTTGGCAACATCACTGATGAAGCCCGTCCTTGGGTCATGCTTCTCAAGATTGTAACATAGCCCTGCATCTCTGCCAATGGGACAAGTGCGGTGATAATAGTCACTGCACCACGATTGGTGGTTCCTTGGATTTGAGCACGGCGTGAACCTAAGTCTCCCATTACATCACCCATAAATTGCTCTGGTGTGGAAACTTCGACTTTCATAATTGGTTCAAGCAGTACCATACCAGCGGCTTTGGTAGCTTCGCGCATTGCAAATGAACCTGCCATCTTGAAAGCTAACTCATTGGAGTCAACTTCATGGTAAGAACCATCATAGAGTGTTACCTTAACGTCAACCATTGGGTAGTTGGCAAAGAAACCTCTTTCTAGTGACTCTTTAATACCTTTGTTGACTGGCTCAATATACTCACGAGGAATCGAACCACCTTTAATAGCATCTTCAAATTCATACCCCGTGCCACGGTCTTTTGGTTCAATCCTGATCAGCGCGTGTCCATACTGTCCACGTCCACCACTTTGTTTAATGTACTTACCTTCACCCTCGGCTGGCTTGGTGATGGTTTCACGATACGCAACTTGTGGTTTGCCAACGTTGGCATCGACTTTAAACTCGCGCTTCATACGATCCACTAAAATTTCCAAATGCAGCTCACCCATACCACCGATGATGGTTTGACCTGTGTCTGGGTCAGAACTAATGCGGAATGTAGGATCCTCTTCAGAGAATTTTTGTAGTGCTGCACCCATCTTTTCTTGGTCTGACTTAGTTTTTGGTTCAATTGCCAAGGAAATAACTGGTTCTGCAAAGTTAATACCCTCTAAGATGATTGGAGCAGAGTCGTCACAGAGTGTGTCACCAGTCTTGGTACCTTTAAGGCCGACTAATGCAACTATCTCACCAGCACGTGCTTCTGATATTTCCTCACGTTGGTTGGCATGCATCAACAGTAAGCGACCAACACGTTCTTTGACATCTCGAGTTGAATTGTAAATGTATGAACCAGCATTAAGTACGCCAGAATAAATACGGCAGTAGGTCAGTTTACCCACGTGTGGGTCTGTCTGAATTTTGAATGCCAAGATACTGAGTTTTTCTTCTGGAACCAGTTTACGTACCTCTTCAGCGTCGGTTTTAGGATTGGTACCCGTAATTTGGTTGATATCAACTGGAGAAGGGAGGTATTCAACAACAGCGTCGAGCAACAGCTGCACACCTGTATTTTTTAATGAAGAACCTGCGTAAATTGGCACCAATTTGTAGGCAATGACAGCTTTACGTAGAGCAGCACGCAGCTCATTGATTGAGATATCCTCTGCTGCAAAAAACTTCTCAAGTAGCACATCATCAGTTTCAGCAATTGCTTCGACCAATTTAGCACGCTCTTCTTCAACTTGTGCTTTGAGCTCTTCTGGAATTTCTTTAATCTCTGGCTCTGTAGCTTTTGAGTTGTCTTCCCAGAAAAATGCACGTCGTGAGATTAGATCAATCACACCACTGAATTCATTTTCAGAACCCATTGGTAACACCATGATAGCTGGTGTAACGCCAAACTTTTCGCGAATATCTTGAATGGTAGCTTGGAAGTCTGCACCCAATTTATCCATTTTATTGATAAAACAGATACGTGGCACATGATATTTATCTGCCTGGCGCCAGACAGTCTCTGATTGGGACTGGACACCTTCACTTGCATCCAAAACGGTAATTCCACCATCAAGTACGCGTAGTGAGCGCTCTACTTCTGCCGTAAAGTCAACGTGCCCTGGTGTGTCAATAATGTTGAAGCGGTAGGGATGCTCATCAAGATGGGTGCCATAATGTGGTGTCCAGAATGTAGTGGTAGCAGCAGACACGATGGTAATACCGCGCTCTTGCTCTTGCTCCATCCAGTCCATCGTCGCAGCACCTTCGTGAACTTCTCCAATTTTGTATGTCCGACCGGTGAAGAACAAGATACGCTCGGAAGTGGTGGTTTTACCCGCATCAATGTGGGCAATGATACCAATGTTTCTAATTCGGTTGAGCTGAACGCTGCTTGTGTTGGACATACGGTTTGATACTTTTAGTGATACTTACTACTCAAGTGTGGGCAATTTTTACAAGACTGTATCATACAATAAATTTTTAAGAAGTGCGAGGGTCAAATGGCTTTTACTTTACGTATTTTAAACTCACCAGATACCTCGTACAATACGCCTGCCATGCAAGCAAAAAAAATACTCTTGCGCTATATACAAAAGATCACCAAAATTAAACCTCAGCTCGTTGGGTCACTTCTCAATGCAGGAGTACATCATCGTGTGTATACCTATGGCAAACAGCATGTTATCAAAATCCCACGTAGGAGATTTAACTTTTTGTACTCGCAACATTCACATCTTGAGAATGACTTGAGCTTACTCAATACCTACTTCCCTGGCCTGGTTGTAGAAACACAAGTTTTTGCTTCAGCTGATAAAAAAAATCACTGCATCATCCAGAAAAAAGTGGCTACCTTTACCTATATTACCCCACAACTTCTTGCTAGACAGCCTCAGATACGGCTACAACTTGAGAAACTGTTGATTAAAAACCGCAGCTTACTGCGCAGACACAGTTCGTCGCTGGATTTACTAGGGGGAAATGGTTTTACGGCTTGTCTCGAATCAGTGTTTTTTCCAAATCACCAGCCATACTTTTCTAATATGGTTTTGTATAAAGGGAAACTGCGGCTACTCGATTCTGAGTTACTCCGATACTCCTTTGTTTCTCTTAGTTTTGATGAGTTGGTGCGCACACTACTGAGTCTGATCTCACTTGCAATTACAGAGATTTGCTTGCGGTTGTTTTACCGACTTAAACTGTGATATCTGCATAGGCACAGCGTATCTTGCAACAAAAGAACTCATATAGTTTTGTTTTACCAGCGGAAGTGAGCAAAAGCCTTGTTGGCTTCAGCCATGCGATGTGAGGTAGCTTTGCGTTGCATAGCACCACCAGCATTCTGCAGAGCATCGAGCATTTCAGCGGTCAACTTTTCTGCAAATGAATGGTACTGTTTGCTTGAGCGTTTGCGCGCTTCTTGAATTAACCAGCGCATAGCCAGTGCAAATGCACGGCGTGGCTTAACAGGCATAGGAACTTGATATGCAGCACCACCAACACGACGAGAGCGGACTTCCATCTGTGGCATAACAGTATTGATCACATCTTCTAGGGCATCGAGTGGCTTTTTGTTTACTGCTTTTGCAATTTCATCAAGAGCTAGGTATACCTGCTTCTGGGCAACACTGCGCTTGCCGTCAAACATAACGTAGTTAATCAGTTTGCTTACTTTAACTGATCCATAAATTGGATCTGGTTTAACTTCTCGGATTGGGGCTCTTTTTGCTCGCATAAGATTTCTTTTATTCTCTAATCAATTATTTGGCTTTTACACCATATTTACTACGGCTGGTTTTGCGACCATCCACGCCAGCAGCGTCAAACTTACCCCGGACGATGTGATACTTCACACCAGGAAGGTCTTTTACTCTTCCACCGCGGACAAGCACAATACTGTGCTCAGCAAGGGAGTGTCCTTCACCCATGATATAGGCGGTAACTTCCATTTTATTGGAAAGTCTGACACGAGCCACTTTACGAAGCGCTGAGTTTGGTTTTTTAGGAGTCATAGTTTTAACCACAGTACAAACACCACGTTTCTGTGGGTTGGTAGTTTTAACTGGTTGACCGGTAACGGCATTGAAACTGCGACGCAGAGCACCTGCTTTAATTCTTTTTGACAGACTCTTGCGGCCACCCTTACGGATCAATTGATTAATTGTTGGCATGTAAACTTTTCTCCTTTTACAAGGGTATGATTGTATCACACCCAAATCTATTTTGCATATTTAATTTTTGGTCGATTATTCAGCGACCAATTTGCAGAATTTTTGCTTATATCTTTATTTGAATCAAAGATTGGATCTCTGAGTGAGTGTATGAGACTCCGACATTGCTACTGAAAAATCATGCAGCTTTGCGGAGGAGTCTCATCAAGGCTGGAGAAGGTACCAGCCGTCCCCGAAGAGATCCAATCCTGATTCAATTTTTATTTTTAAGCAATAATCTCTGCACGCTCTCTGGTCGTTGGAATCAAGCGACCAATGATCACGTTTTCTTTCAAACCTTCCAGTTTGTCGATAGCGCCTGTCGTTGCAGCATCAGTCAAGATATTCTTGGTGTGCTGGAATGAGGCAGCTGATAGCCATGAACTGGTAAAGAGTGACGATCTGGTAATACCCAAGAATAAGATCTTGGCTGTGGCTGGTTCACCACCTGCGGCGATTGTTTCGTCGTTTGCCTCCATAAAGAGACTGCGCTCAACAACTTCACCAGTCAGGAACTCAGTATCACCGACTCCTTCGATCTGCACTTTGTCACTCATCTTGCGGATGATTACCTCAAAGTGTTTATCATGAATCTGGATACCCTGAGATTCATACACTTGTTGAATCTGATCAACTAAGTATTGCTGTACGTGTAGCAAGCCCTTAATTAATAAGAGTTCGCGCAAGTTGACAGAACCAACAGTCAGTTGATGGCCAGCTGAGACTAAGTCACCATCAGCCACGGTCAGCGGAGTTTGTGGGTGTACAGAGTACTTCACTTCTTCTCCAGCTTGAGTAGCACTCTTCACAATAATGATCAACTCGCCTTCGGCTTCTTCAAGTTTGACTTCTCCACTAATTTCAGCAATTACTGCTGCATTTTTTGGATTGCGGGCCTCAAAGAGTTCTTCCACACGAGGGAGACCTTGCGTCACGTCGAGACCGACGATACCTCCAGAGTGTTTGACCCGCATGGTAAGCTGAGTACCTGGTTCACCAATGGACTGGGCAGCGACGATACCCACTGGCACACCAATTTCAATTGGAGCGCGAGTAGCAAAGTCCCAGCCATAACACTTGGCACACAGTCCTTTTGGAGACTCACAGGTGAGTGGTGAAAAGATATTCACACTCTCAACACCTGCAGCATCAATCTCTTGAGCGAGTTCAGGAGTAATCAGACTACCCTGCTCAGCTAAAGTTTTGCCTTTAGCAGTAACAACTTGAGCGGCATAGCGACCAGTGATACGAATAGCAAATACTTCTGGGCGGTAACCCTTGACGATATCAATGCCTTTTTCAGCGCCACAATCCTGCATTCTGATGATCAAATCGTGAGCAACATCACACAGACGACGTGTCAGGTATCCTGCGTCAGCAGTTTTGATAGCTGAGTCGGTCAAACCTTTGCGTGAACCACGAGCTGAAGTCACATACTCGAAGATTGATAAACCTTCGCGGAAGTTTGACTTCGTAGGCATTTCCACGATGTTACCGAGTGGGTCGACTACAAGTCCCCGCATAGCAGCTAGCTGTTTCACCTGGTCTTTAGAAGCACGAGTACCTCCTGAACTGATGATAACTTTAACTGCGTTACTAGCTGGGTATGAATCCCAAGTAGTTTCAGCAACTTCGTCTGTGGTTTTCATCCAGAGATCGAAGGACATACGTTTGCGCTCTTCTTCAGAGATAAATCCTCGTTGGTACTGATCTTGAATTGCTTCAGCTTTTTTGTTTGCGCCTTCGATAATACCAGCCTTTTCAGGAATCATGGCACAGTCGGTCACTGAGACTGATAGACCTGATTCAGTTGCAGCTGCGAACCCTAAGTTTTTAATCGCATCAATCAATTCGGCAACTTCTAGCTGAGATGCCGTTTCAATTGCTTTAGTGACGATTTCTTTAATGCGCTTTGCTGTAATAGGCTCATTGACAAATTCTTTGGCCTGCAAGACATCGTTGAACTCCAAACGACCAACGGTCGTTTGTATGCGCTGTCCATTCATACGAACGGTGATAGCCTGACGGTGTCCAATCGCACTAACTTGGTATGCATGGTATGCTTCTTGCTTGTTGGCAAAGACAGATTGTATCTCTGGTAAAGCAGTATCAATTGCCGTAAGGTAATAAATACCCATCGCCATCTCTTTGTTTGGCACAGTGATTGGTTCACCATTGGCTGGCTTGAGCAAGTTGTGGCTGGACATCATGAGAGTTGCAGCTTCGTGCTGTGCTTCTTTAGTCAGTGGAACGTGAACAGCCATTTGGTCACCGTCAAAGTCAGCGTTATAGCCAGAACAGACACAAGGATGTAGACGGATTGCATTCCCCTCAATAAGAATCGGGAAAAATGACTGCATACCCAGTTTGTGTAAGGTTGGGGCGCGGTTTAAGATAACCGGATGGTTAACAGTCACCTGCTCCAAGATACCGTAGACTACTGGTTCACGGCGCTCAATTTGTTGACGGGCACTCTTAACGTTAGGAGCAATACCCTGCACGATCAACTCGCGTAGGACATATGGCTTAAACATTTCAAGAGCCATATCTTTTGGAATACCACACTCATTAAGTTTGAGCTCGGGACCAACCACAATAACAGAACGACCTGAGTAGTCCACACGTTTACCAAGTAAGTTTTGACGGAACCGACCTTGTTTACCCTTGAGCATCTCTGAGAGAGACTTGAGTGGGCGGCGAACAACACGTCTGCGAGCTTGCGTAGCTTGCGAGCCATCAATCAGTGAGTCAACAGCTTCTTGCAACATACGTTTTTCATTACGTAAGATGATTTCAGGGGCACCAAGCTCAATA